>NZ_QTMG01000016.1:0-30153 GCF_003635435.1 Parabacteroides sp. AF21-43
GCCAGAGAGCCGTGTCGTGAAAAAGAAGGCATTTCAATCAAAAAGATACCATTCATCGCGTTAAGCTGACATCCGCGATTCTTGTTTTATCCCTTTGAATTAACTCTGTCCCCAATAAATATCGGGTGAGCCAAGTAATCGCATCCAGACATTGCATCTCTATGTAAATTCGCAAGCGAAACTCTTGCATAATCAAAAAAAATCAATACCTTTGCACCCGGTTTCAACAAGACCTTGGAGAGATGCTCGAGTGGTTGAAGAGGCACGCCTGGAAAGCGTGTAAACCCCTAAAGGGTTTCGCGGGTTCGAATCCCGCTCTCTCCGCAGAACTAACCAGACAATGAACAGTTAAGTCCCACAAATCGTTGGATTTGTGGGACTTTTTAGATTTTTTGTTACCTACACTAAATCTTCTTGTTTGATCGAATAACACTTAGTGTTTGTAAGATGACAGACAATATTATTACCCCTAGCCCTATATAAAAAGCGGCGTTCAACTCTTTAGCCTCACTAAAAAGAAGCATAGCCAAGATAATGCTATAAATAGGTTCCAGATTATAACTCAAGTTTACCGTGAACGCAGAGATCTTTTTCAGGACTTGTATCTGAAGTAAATACAAACCAATCGTACAAACAGAAGCTAAAAGCAATAAATAAGTAAAATCTAATAGCCCGGGAACAATCGTCGATACAGGAAAATATCGCAAATAGAACGGTAAAATACAGGAAAGCCCGATAAAGCCACCTACCATTTCATACAAGAGCATGGTACTTGTTGAATAATTATTTCCGATCTTCTTATTCGTGATCGTGAACAAAGCCGCTAAAGCGGATGATATAATACCCAAACCTATTCCTAAACGATAGCGAGTATCAAAATGGAAAATCAGCACCACCCCGAATAAAGTCAACAAACTAAAAACAACCTCCTTGAAAGACACTCTATGACAATTAATCAATGGTTCTAGAAAAGCCGTAAAGAAACCTACCAGAGAAAAACAAACCACTCCAATAGACACATTCGAAGCCTTTATACTTCCATAAAAGAAAACCCAATGCAATCCCAGCAATAACCCTAATCCCCCTATTCTCAAGGCATCCCCGAAAGAAATTCGATTCAATCTTTTGCCGACGGATAAAACGAGTAAAAACAACAAAGACGCAAGCATCATACGATACCAGACCAATAGGGCTTCATTCAAGCTAATCAATTTTCCAAATATGCCCGTCGCACCTGCCAAAATAATAGATATATGCAGTTTTATAAATGCGTCTTTCATTATGTCACTATAATATTTAATTATGGACAAATGTACAAAGGAAATATAAGCTATCGAATTCAAACTTGATAAATACTCCGTTTTTTACCCTAATGGTAACTTTTTTCTAAATGGAGAAGCCTACTTTTGTGCCGCAAAAATAAAAAGAAAAGAAACTGATGATGCAAGACAGTATTGATTTTGGAACAATGAACATTCCGAAGTTGTTCCGTATGATGTTTATCCCTACCTTATTAGGTATGGTCCTTTCCGCCACTATAAATATCGCCGATGGAATATTCGTAGGAAGAGGCGTAGGAAGTGACGCCTTGGCTGCGGTAAATATCGTGGCTCCTTTTTTCATGTTAGCAACCGGAATCGGGCTTATGTTCGGAGTAGGCGCATCTATCGTCGCCTCGATCCACCTTTCACACCAGAAAGTCAAGGTAGCGAATATTAATATCACGCAAGCACTTTCGGTCTCATTATGTATTATGTTATCGCTTTCCTTGTTAGTGATGACATTCCGTACTGAGGTCGCTCTTTTATTGGGTAGTTCCGAACAATTATTGCCCTCCGTATTGGAATATATGAACTGGATCGTCCCGTTCCTTGCCTTTTACATGTTATTGAATATCGGGTTATTCATTATCCGGTTAGACGGATCACCTACATACGCCATGTTATGCAGCGCTATCCCGGCCCTGATAAACCTAACATTAGACTATATTTTCGTTTTCCCATTGCATTGGGGATTAATGGGAGCCGCTTTAGCTTCCGCTATTTCCGTAATCGTAGGAAGTATTATGATCGTGGTTTATATCGTAGGTTTTTCTAAAGTATTACATCTTTACCGCCCTAAATTCTCGCTTAAAAGTATCTTATTGACAATCCGCAATATCGGATACATGGTAAAGCTTGGTTCTTCCGCGTTCTTAACTGAGGCAGCTATCGCTTGTATGATGCTGGTGGGTAATTATATATTCATGAGATACCTTGGGGAAGACGGGGTTGCCGCCTACAGTGTAGCCTGTTATTGCTTTCCTATCGTATTCATGGTGAACAATGCGATCGCCCAGTCTACCCAGCCGATCATAAGCTACAACTATGGCATACAGCAGTGGAAAAGAGTACGGCAGGCGTTTAAGTTAGCCCTGCTATGCGCTGTCGTGTGCGGAGGACTCGCCTGCGTGGGTACTATTTTATTCTGCCCGGAAGTCTCCTCCTTATTTCTCGGTAATCATGGCAACGCTTACGAGATAGCGGTCTCCGGCATTCCCTATTTTTCTTTGGGATATGTCTTTTTCGCTCTCAATATCGTTTGTATCGGGTACTACCAGAGCATAGAACGTTTCAAACCCGCTACGCTATTCACTATTCTACGAGGAATCGTGATTATCACCCTAAGTTTCATGTACCTACCTGTTGTCTGCGGAATTAAAGGTATTTGGCTGGCCATACCTTTGTCGGAATTAATTACTTTTGTAATCATAGTGGTATACTATCTATTGAAACGTAGAAGAGCATGAAAGAGGAAGTTCGCCAGAAAGTGATGGAACGGTTTTCAATCTCTGAGCAGGCCATGCAGTTATTGCTGGAAAGCGCAGAGATGATGTCGTTTGTCCCCAAAGATATAATCGTACATGAAGGTGAGATAAACACGAATATGTATATCTTATCCAAGGGAATCTGGCGGGCTTATACATTTAAAGATGGGACGGAAGATACCTTTTGGTTCGCCGTGGAGAGCGAGATCGCACTCCCGGTATGGGGATATACTTCCGGCTCTCCTTCTCTTTATACCATAGAAGCCGTTACGGAAAGCGAGGCGTATTGCCTATCCAAACAGAAACTAGAAATCCTATTTCAATCCTCCGTGCAATTAGCAAATATCGGAAGAAGGATTCTAGAGAATTTTATGCTTGAGATCGAGACTTCATGGTTAAGTTCTTACAAACGAACCGCCATTGAACGTTACGCCATTCTATTGGACAAGCAGCCCGAAATCATCCAATCCGTCCCCCTAAAATATATAGCATCTTATCTAGGTGTCACGGCTCAATCCTTAAGTAGAATCCGAGCGAAGTTAGCTAGTTCCTTAACCTTTATCGTGTAAAGCCCCTTCATATCCCCTCGGACTGGAGATACCATGTCCAGCCATTTATATTTACCTGTACGGCATTCCATGTATTATCAGCAAAGAAAAAGATAATCTTATATCTATCTTGGCGATCTAGATATTCTTGTACATCCATATTATTTCCCTCCATACTAGTCAAGGCTAAAAAATCTGTCAAATTAATATTGAATACCTTTTTGCCGGTAGACTTCTCCGTTACGACAAAACGTGTCGGCCGATCTTCCATCAACCGCATCGTGTTCAACTCGACAGCTGCCGCCGATGATGACTTTTGTTCCATATAATAAGGTCGGAAACTTAACACATCATCCTCCAATAACGAGTTGTCATAGGCCAGATGGCCATTCGACTCGATGATCTCATATTCATAATCATTCATGTTCACATTCCAATTATCTCCGGAGGTAGCCCGGATATAACTATCGGAATAACCTTGAAAAACAAACCGTATCTTATTCGTATCTTTTATCAGATCAATCGTCTCAGTCTGATGGCTGGTCCCTGTAAAATCAACGTCACTGATATAACCATACCAAAGAGGCTCCAGTTCTTTACTGATGATAAGAGACTCCTCACGTTTCAGCCTTAACCTCATATCAGTAATCGTATTCTCTCCCCTAGGCGTATAAATATCGTAGGAGTCACGTGCGCCGGCCCAAGCCAGAAATTGGTATTCTCCTATCGGAAGCTTTACCTCCATTTGGTAATTGCCTGTCGCCAACGCTTCACCTTCCTCTACTTGACTGAACAGAAACTTTCCGTCTTTGTCAAATACATAAAGCTCCACTTTATCCACCTGCGTATGGAACGCATCCGTGAAAAGCATATTATAGTCGTACTTAAACTTGACAAATAAACGACATTCGGGAAGATCCTCATGAAACATATCGCAAGAGGTCAATATCCACGGACAGATAATAAGGATTCCCCAAATTGTATAACGTATAAGACGGTTCTGTTTCATATTTTTCTATTTTTCTAATTAATCCTTACTCTAATTAAAGGGAGTTCCCAGAAGGAAAAAACACTGTTTGGAAACTCCCCTTTTCTAACCTGCGATACCTAACTAATAACCTAAAATCATAAGATCTCCTCTTGGCTATACCAAGTCCACGGGTTCACGTTAATCTGGATAGACAACCATGTCTCATCATTCTCATCTGGCGTATCTGGGTCCGGATCCGGAATAGTAGGATAACCCGGATTATTAAATCCCTTGATATTAATATCATAAACGGAATTACGCACAACCCCAAACTCTCCAAACTCATTCATCGCCTTATCCGAGTCATCATGTTTAATCATGATCTTGTAATAACTTACACCACCATCATAATAAAAGACCGTACCATAACTACCCGCCCCTTTATTCTCTACGGCAAGCCTTGCGTCTACAAATTTCTGTTTAAGTGCCGCAGCCTGCGTTTCTGCGCTTTGACCGGATTGCTTAAATTCATCTCCGGTTGGAATAGTAACCTCCTTGGAGGAATCCACGTATTTTACATACCGGTTGAAGGCTGTTGATATAGAGGTTGGATAACCGTCAGGGTTCCCATCCTTATATTTCTTTGTCAACTCATTTTCTATCCAGTCCATCAAGGTATCATATGTATAGCTTACGCCATTTACGATCATCCAAGACTCACCCTCTCCCACATCAACCGTACCGCCATCTAACTTTTTCAGTTTCTTCGGCGCAAAGTTCGCTTGTAAAAGGACTTGGGTCGTATAAGCATGGTTGTTATACTCTTTTTCTTGTGTATTCTCCAGACAATATTCAGTAACGGGATTAGATGCTGAACTTATCTCATTCCAAGATATGGCAGATGCGTTCGTCGAAGCAGACACAAAATTGTAATTATTCGTATACGCCACTTGATTCGCCTCGTTCCACTCACCGATATTCGTATTGTTGTAATTCGGGTCTACCCGGTATGAACCGATCTCATACCTATCGAATGGAGTGACACAAGTACCGCGAGCATCCGGAGTATTGGCAGGATCTTCATTCCAAGTCTTAATCCTCCTCGATACAGGATAATACCATTTATTAGTAACGTTCAGAATCCATTTCGGGCTATAGATCGATGCCGTGCTATTATCCATAGCGCCATCGCTGGTATATACACGTACTTTAGCGACAACACGATCTATATAAATCGCTAGCGGATTCTTTACCGCAACATCTTGGCTCTTATAAAGAGTTAAGTTTATCGTATTTCCCGAGTTATCCGAAGGTTCCAGATGACCTTTTGAGTTTGTCATCAAAAATGTTCCTGTTTTCGCGACACTCGTTGTTATCGACTCATCCTTCACCGCCTTGTTCACATCCACGAAACTAGAGCCTTCCCCGACGCTGGAGAAACCGGCACCCGGATTCGCGATAATCAGTATTGTCTTAGAAGTAGCCGGAATCTGAAAAGCCTTACTGCTACTGCTTGCGCCGGAAGATGTCAAATCACCGGAGCCGGTACTTAGGTCTATCACTTTTGTAACTAGACTCGCATCTTGATCGCCATCGAAGAAAATCGCTTTAACATCCTCAATCTCATATTCGCCTGTTATCGCATTCTCTTGATTAGGGATATTCAATCCACGGGTAACGGCGGCGGGAGTCTTAATATTCAAAGCCACCCACGCATCGCCCGAAGGATCGGTTACTACATCGCTATTCCCATCCGAAATAGCATGGTCATCACTACACGCAGCAAACACTAGCGTCGCAAGCGCAAACATAAAAAGTCTTTTCTTTTTCATTTTACAACAATTAAACTGTTTCTAACTAAACACTTATCACTTTTTATCTCTTAGTCATCTTTTAATCCGTCACGACCGTTTGGGATAATTGACTAATATTTAACTTTATACGTTGTACAGAATTAGTATTCGAGGATACACCGGGATCTTTTATAGTAGTCAGGTATATAATGCCACTTCTCTGTTTGGACATTGTATTCCCCAAGACTTCAATATAAATTGTCCCATCATCAACCGTGATCTTATCCGTGTCCTCCCGTACAGCGCCGACGGAAGGACGCAGCTTTATCCAGCTCTTAGGATCATCCGCCCCATCTTCCACATATGCGGAAAGACAATAGTAGTTCATATCGAAACTATCGCTGCTATCCGCAGCCGGCATATATTTAATTGTCACTCCAGCCGCCGGTATAGCATATCTTTGCCTAATACGCACCGTCTTTTCGAGAGTCCCCAATTTCAGCGTGATATACGCATGATCTAACAAGCCATTCGATATTTGAGCTTCCACAGCCGTGATATTCGGATCTGATGTCGTATCATCCACGATCGGTATTCTCGCTCCATTAGATGGGTTTACCAGCAAGGGTACCCCAATGCCGACCTCGTTTCCATTATCACTAATCCGGCAGGCATTCGGAAAACGAGTCCGGCAATCCGTAATCAATTTAAAAACCTCAAAATTGGCACCCTCACTCGTATAGGCGATAAATACCGAATTACTGACTCCCAGAAAGAAATCGTTGTTCGCTACAACTTCGTATGAGTCTCTATTATCAACTGAGATCTCATAATCCAGAGCTGTGTTGGAAGGTTTAGAGGCTTTTGCATCTTCTACCGTATCATAGCCGGGACCTTTTGCCGTAACAATAGTGAATTGATAAGAATGATTACGTTGTAAATCCATTAACTGGACATCCTTATTGACGATCGCCATTTTATAGAAATAATCCCGTCCCCCATACGCACCTTGAATAATCAAGTGTGTATTATTCCGCATATCAGACTCATATAAATAGACTGGATCATTCTCAGTACTCTCCCCCCCATCTATGAAATCTGCCTGAACCAATAAGGATGAATAAGCAGCATCATTCCTGTATTCAGTCAAATTAGAGGTATTATCCCTAATGAGACCATCCAGCGTATGAAACGGTCCTTGCCTAGGTACATTCATAACCGCCACAACTCCCTTTAGCTCAAAGTTCGTCGCCTTATTGACAATTACCATTTTAGCGATCGCCCGGGTAAGCATCAAGGGCGTTCCGTCCGTATTCTCGATCTTTGTTGTATGATCTATCTTATCTACTTCCAGTAAATAACTCATCGGGATCACTTGCCCGTTACCACTATAAGGAATGACAGAAACCGAAGGTACCGCCAATGGAGCCGTCAGCATATTCGTACAGAAATCAGCCAATGTCGTCAAACCTTGCATCAATTGGGCAGAAAATCCAGTTTCATCGAATCCATATTCCGTAACCGCATCCCCATAATAAAATCTATCGGGTGAATTAGCCAATATCAATAACTGATATTTACTGTCATTCGATTGTTTAGTCAATATCACATATCTTTTTCCCGCTAATTCAAAGGCTTGCACGGCTTCCACAAAAGTAGCGTTAGGCCCTTCTCCTTTGAAAACAAACATCCATGGGTTCTTACCCACCGTACCCTCATCCATAAGTCCTTTTGTTGACGGGAGATGGTACGAATTAGCACGGGCGAAAATCTCCAGCTGTACTTTTTCAGAAAAGACTTCTTCCTCTCCTACCTGTTCAGACAAAGCAAATTCATGCTCACAGCCAGATAGCATTAATAGGGATAACAGAGCCCAAAAACCGATCATATGTATACTAATTATTCTCATTCTTTCACGCAACGAATTGTAAAACCAAATTGATGACTCGAAGACTTGGGAGTTGTCGCTAAATAATTATACTCTATCCCCCAAATATTACCGTGAGCAGAACCTTTCTCTTCTCCACTTGACGTATCAGTCCACCCCGGAGCCGCTGAAGAAGACCAATAATACCCTGTCTCACTCGCATATTCCAAACTACCATCCGTATGCCATCTTCGGCCTGCGGCCGGAAAGAAAATAGAGGCGTTATTGTCCGGATTAAATATCAAGACACCCCCATAAGCCGCTTCCGTCGTATCTAAAGACACTCCTTTATACTTACTGACCTTCCCCGAACCTCTTTCTATGCCATCGATCATATCTCTTTCCACGATAGGACGCCTGTCGAAAAAACCATCCGCATAGAATCCGTACTTGATCTCTTCCAGAATCTTAGGGATATATTTCTCCGGTTTATTCTGTGGATCAATCGGTTTTTCAGCCGTCACCCAATTTCCATCCCCTTTCATTGGATTACGGAATAACGACATTCTTATCTCGGATTTATATACATCATTATAGGTATAACTATTCAACACAATCCTATCCAAGGGACCGTCGCTTGGACGATGATAACCCGGGGGACAGATCTCGTAATAATCTTTCAGTTTATCCCCGCTCGTAGCATCCCAAAAAGTGGGAGTCTCAATACGTCTTATCGGCCATTCCGATAACTCCCACGTAGCACTCTTATTATTCACGTTGGTAGGGTGATACGCACGAAGTGCTAAAGAAGCATATGCTACCGGTAATCCCCATTGAAAATGAGCGCCGGCTTGAGTCGGATACTTAACAAAATCAACTTGATCAGTGCTTTTATCTATCTGCCTCCATTCATCCTTTGTATCAACATCATTTAAGAATGACCGAGCTGTCAAATTGTACGCACTAAATTTTACACCTAAATCCGGCCCCTCGTTTGTACCCCTCCGCATTATATAATCAGGAGCCTCTCCTTGGCGGACATATAAATCAGTTTCGTAAGTCGTCCCATTTTCCGTATAAGAAAGCTTTACGACACCATATCTAGGCACTCCTTTTCTAGGATTCTTGCTCTTCAATCCTATCCGGAAGTAAACACGTCCTCTTCCTTGTACAAAACTGCCTGTCTCACCTTTCTGTGAATTAGGAATAACCGGATAGTCTTCCGGATCTCCCGGAGAACCTGTTCCAACGTTAGGATCAAAGCTAGGTGTCGAGCTTATCACTATAAAATCCTGATATTCGGTTGGAACTTCCACACGCCACTGATACCAATAACTCCACTTGTTCCCACTAATTATCCTTTCTCCACTTTCATCATCCTTATAGAAAGCCCCTACATAAGGGTTAGACCATAGATGATTCGTTGAATTAATATCAAACGGATAACGATTTCCATATTGACTGACCTTTACGGTTATCGTTCTACGAATAGCGTTCTTCCCCGAGAAATCTTCCGCAGCCATCAATGTAATCTCATAGGTTTCCTTACCTATAATATAGTTTGGCAAATCAAGTAAGATATCCATATAGCCCGCTCCAGTACTCGGATCATACGAAATCCTCTCATCAGCGTTCGGCTGCCACTCTTGACTCGACAAAGCGTTAAACACCTCATTCGTTTCCTTATAAGTGTTTGTACTTAGCACTTTTACTTTATCAAAAATCCTCACAACCGGCATATTGGACGAGAAAGAGATTCGTGCCCCGTTAAAATCGGTAATATCGACCTCCGTATGTGACACATTTAGCACTCTATTACCAGATATATTCCAATCATTTGCTATTGAATCCCAATCCGATGCCTGTATATTCATCTCCAAGGGTTGTTTAATGATCCCGGTAAGATCTAGCTTCGTATTTTTAGGTAAGTTATAATCAACCGGCTCTGAGTTTATTTTCAACTCACAGGAGGGATTATAGCTATCCTCCATATCTACCGTAAAAACCACCGCATTTGCCGGATCGTTCTTTCTCTCCAACTCATTAGAGGGCAAAATAATACGAGTGATCTTCCGAGCCCAATTCATTCCGGGAATATTTGGAGTAACAGAGGAGAAATAATCACCATCTTCTCTCAATGTAAAATTACGTGTTACATTCCTCTCAATAGTAGAGCCACTATATTGAGCTGTCAATGGGATCAAATTAGGGATACCACTAAATATAACTCCATTAAAAATATCATCGAAATTATCTGCCGCCTCCAAAACAACATCTACTCGAACTCCCAGACGATTAAGGGCCAGTTGTAATAAAGAAACCGTTGTCCCATCACTCAATTTAGCCCCTTTACCTTTTGGTAAAACCTCTACGTTATTTATTTCCTGCATCATTGGGATCGATTTCTCCGAAGAAAAAGAGCTTGCGGGATAAGCGATAAGATTCAAATCGTCATAACGTGAAAGAGTGTTCAGTTTATTGGCTATAACGTTATCCGTCGGTTCATTCGCCAAAAATACGAAATCATAATTCCCAGCTACGATTGGATGCCGGATGATATTTTCTATCCATTGATTCTTACTATAGTGAATATTAGATATGCATGCTCCCGTTGTCTTATTGAAAGCCAAAACACGAAGCGTATTCACGTCGTAGTCCTCTTCGCTACCCGAATGAGTCGTATTTTGAGAATCTATATTCCTAATAGAAATATAGGCTCCTTCCACATTACCGCTAATCATTGTCTCATCCGTACATGAGAAAAGGATTATCAATAACAAGACTGCCACGAAACCTTTATATATTTTACACTCTTCCACTATCATAAAAATTGCTCTAATGTTATAATGCAAATATCACGATATAAAAAGTCACAATAAACTAAATATGCACCCAATAATGACAATATGAATCACAGTTTACATCTAATTATGCAATTATTTTTCAGGCCGTTACAGTTTCCTGAAAAACAAGATCAAAAGGCTCTATTTTTCTATTATACGCAAGACTCTTATCAAACAGTTCCGATTATCGAAACAAATCACATTAATAAGAATCCACGAAAAAGCCCTTAAACGAAAGATCGCTTAAAGGCTCAATAAACATCCCTTATAATATTCATTTATGTAGAAATTAGGTCCGTTATATTTCGTCTTATCTATAATTATAATATATCAATAACCGATCTCTGTCTTTTTATAAAATCGATACGTTGTGCCTCTCCACTTTCGGATATTAGGATAGAATGGCGTTTCAATGCCTGAATCCAATCTCGTTGCATTTTACAAATCTGCGGACTTTGGGAGTCCATAGAATTGATTGAATAAACTCGTAGCATACTAATTTGGAAATCCAGCTTCTCTATATAAGTATAGGTTGCCTCAAAATCAATGCTTGATAAGTAGAAAAACACCTTATGGCCCTCACTGAACTCTCCTGTGATAGATAAAGCCTCCATATGAGTAAGTAATTGATAAAGTTCCTCTTTCAAGCACAGAACATCCTCTTTCGATATCAAATTCAGGCAAGCAAAGTATTGGACCTCTTTCACGAAAGAAACAAAAATATTCATATCCCAGATAAAACTGGTTTTCGGACAATTCTTTACGCTATAACTTAATTTTTTATGTACATTTATAATTCGTTCTTCCACCACCATCCCATATAGAGAATTTGGAGTCTTTATCTGTCCATGATGATATAACCAGCGGCAAAGACGGAACTTAGACAGATATTCAAAAGAGGAATAAAGCGTAAAAGGCAAAACATTCGATGCCGTACAAACCTCCGTACTCTTATCTCCTTTCACATAGTCAAATATCCGTAAGTAACGATCAATAATCTCATAATAACTTTCTATCGCATTGGCAGACCGGAGCAAGTTCATATCGAAAGTCACTCTATTATGCAAGTGATTTCCTATGATCTGATCTATGGAGATCCCCAACTTATAGGAAATTTGCGCAACCTCATCAATCGTAAAAGCGACCTCTCCCCGAAGCCTGCGGTACACCGCCTCTCTCCCGATACATAAAGTATCCGTCAAGAAATTAGCAAGATTTTGTCCGGGAGGAAACCTATCTTTCATTGCGGTTATCAATTCATTTACAATACTATCTTTCATTGCCTTATACCTTATTTCCAACTATTAATATTCCTTGATACATTTGGCAAATGTAAAACATGTAAACGATAGTTTTGTACGATAAAGCAAGCCTATGAGAATTGTTCCTTTTCTAATTAAAGCAAACACAGACAGAAAAAGATAGAAAACGAAATTAAACTAAAAAAGCACCTATAAATTTCGAATCGCACAATCGGAAGATCTAGGTTGTTTCATTTATCGAAACAGGTTCAAACCCTAAAGCGTATTTATAATCTCCCTTTGTCTATTGAAAAACTGGATACGTTGCATCTCTCCACTCTCGGAGATCATGGTAGAGAACTTTTTTAAAGATTGAATCCAGTCTTTCAAGCTATTAAACATCTCAGAATCCTGTGTCGTAATAGAATTTATCGAGTAAACCCGTATCATACTTAACTGCAAAGAACTTGTTTCCAGATAACTATACGTAGCCTCAAAGTTAATATGCGATACATAAATTCGTACACTATTGCCAGCCTCGGTCTTTCCTCTCATGGCAAGTTCTTCCAATTCATCCACCAACACTAATAACTCCTCTTTGATACGTTGTATATCCTCACAGGAAATAAGATGGATATCGGAGAAATATTTAATGTCATTGACCAAATGATGGAAGATCATATTATCCCAAATATAATCCGTAGAATGGATATACTGTGTCAACGATACAAATTCTCTTTGGGTATCAACCAGTTTTTCCGGTATCTTCAGATTCTCAAAATGATTGCATTGGATATGCTTATTCTGATACATCCACTTAAATAAACGAAACTTTGACAAAAGGTCATGCTTCAAATAAAGGATCTGAGGAATAGTATTGGAAGAGGTACCCAAAGCCGTAGTAGGATCATCCTGAAAGGCCCTAAAGATCTTCACATATCTAGACAAGATCGTAAAATAAGCATTAAAAGGATCATCGTGATCTACCACATTCAAGTCGAACACGGCATTGGCACTAAAACTAACCCCTACTATTTTATCCAATGACACACCCAATTTCCTTGAGATAAGAGCTGCCTCTTCCAAGGTGAAAGGAACCTCGCCACGTAAGCGCCTATAAATGGCTTCTCTGCCAATATAAAGGGTATCCATCAACAGATTCGCCAAATTTGTCTTAGGGGGAAGTTTTTCTTTTAAAGCTTCAATCAAGCCTGTATTTAATTCATTTATCATCATAACCATGTCGAATGAAAAATCATCTACTCTAGTAACATATATAGAGAGGAAGTTGTTTCGAGGACAAGTACATTCGTAGATGGATTTTCAAAGCACGTAGCTTTTCAGCTTATTCATATCAACTATTTTCCCTTCCCGGGAAATAGCCCCTTCCTCTATCATTTCCGAGAAACTACGGGCCAATGAAGGACGGGCCACTCCAAAATATTCCGAAAGCTCTGTTTGATTACGATCCTGCTTATAATGATCTCCTTGAATACGTTTAAGTATATAGTAAGCCAGTTTACCTTTAATGGTCTTAATCGATAATAATTGAAGACGTTCAGAAAGAAATTGTGTCCGGTTGGCGTTAAAAGCCATATAGCTTTGAAGAAAATGCTCGTTTGTCGCCAGCAAACGCATCACCGCATTCTTAGGTATTAAAATGATCTCGCATTCCTCCAAGGCGATAACATCTACCGGGAAGCGATTATTTTCCGCAAACAAAAATGCGGAGGCCAAAGGAGTAGGCGCCGATAAAGTCTCCACTTCCAGAATTGTCCCGCTTTCGGTGATCATCTCAGTCTTTACCCGTCCTTTACTCAATAGATAAAGCGAAGATAAGGCATCTCCCTGACGAGCCACCCAGTCACCTTTCTTAAACGACCTTGTCGAATAATCCAACGAACTGAAAAGAGCGGTTTGCTCTTCCTCAGACAATTTTCCGCAAATAGGACACAAACTCAGATTCATAAAACTTCCTTTTGCGGATAAAGATAAAGAAAATAATCAAAGAGTGTAACAACTGTTACAGGTTAAACGATCTTCTATCCCCTACATTCGCGATAAACTTATAAAATAAAAGCTATGTTCTGTTATCAATGTCAAGAAACCGCCCAAGGAAAGGGCTGTATATTAAAAGGTGTATGTGGTAAGACCGCCGAAGTGGCCGGATTACAAGATTTACTGATGTACTTAATGAAGGGAATCTCCAAATTAACAACGACTTTACGCAAACAAGGCGTGGAATCATCCACGGCCAATAAGTTTATCGTAGACGGACTTTTCATGACCATCACAAACGCCAATTTCGATTCATCCAGGTTCGTCTCAAAGATCAAGGAAGCCTATCAGCTACGAGAGAACCTTCTCAACGAATTGCATCGACTGGGAATCCATCTTTCCTTAACCTGCGACTGTCTGACTTGGAAATCGGATAAAGTAGAGGAAATGGAGGTCAAAGCGAAAGAAGTAGGTATTCTTGCCACAGAAAACGAGGATATCCGTTCTCTATGCGAATTACTCACTTATGGGGTTAAAGGTATGGCCGCCTACGTGGAGCACGCTTACAACCTAGGTTTCGAGGATACCAGCCTCTATGCCTTTATGCAAGATGCCTTGGTAGCGACGACTCGATCAGACCTGACTGTCGCCGATTTAACCCAATGGGTACTTACCTGCGGCGAATACGGAGTAAAAGCCATGGCCTTATTAGATAAAGCGAATACTTCCACCTATGGCAACCCGGAAATTACGAAAGTGAATATCGGCGTAGGAAAGAACCCGGGTATACTTATCAGTGGGCACGACTTGAGAGACATTCAAAACTTGCTGGAACAAACCGAAGGTACAGGCATAGATGTCTATACACATAGCGAGATGCTTCCCGCACATTATTACCCGGCTTTCAAGAAGTATAAGCATTTTGTAGGAAACTACGGTAGCGCCTGGTGGAAACAAACATCTGATTTCGAGACATTCAACGGAGTTATCCTGTTTACGACCAACTGCCTTGTCCCTCCCCGTTCTTCCGCCACTTATGCCGATCGGGTCTATACGACCGGCTCTACCGGGTTTGAAGGGTTCCCGCACATCGCCGATCGTAAGCCCGGAGGCTCTAAGGATTTCTCTGCGTTAATCGAACACGCAAAGAAATGCGCCCCTCCAACGGAAATCGAACACGGGGAAATCATCGGTGGATTCGCTCATGAGCAGGTATTCCAATTAGCCGACAAGGTTATCGATGCCGTAAAATCAGGAGCGATACGTAAATTCTTTGTCATGGCAGGTTGCGACGGAAGAATGAAGAGCCGTAGCTACTATACCGAATTCGCCGAGAAATTACCGAAAGATACCGTCATATTAACCGCCGGTTGTGCCAAATATCGTTACAACAAACTGCCTTTGGGTGAGATCAGAGGTATTCCACGGGTATTAGATGCCGGACAATGTAATGACAGTTACTCATTGGTGATGATCGCCCTCAAGTTAAAAGAGGTCTTCGGGCTGGATGATGTCAATGAATTACCTATCGCATACAATATCGCATGGTACGAGCAAAAAGCGGTAATCGTATTACTCGCCCTACTCTACCTAGGCGTAAAAAACATTCACCTAGGACCGACATTGCCAGCGTTCTTGTCGCCGAATGTAGCCAAAGTATTGGTCGATAATTTCGGGATCGCCGGAATAGGTAGTGTAGACGAAGACATGGAACTATTTCTAGGAAAGTAAAATAAACCTTTACCGATCCGCTCTTGTTTTCCTATCACATTTTAATCGATTCAAGATGAATAAGGAACAACAAAAAAGAGTAGCCGCCATTCATGACCTATCGGGATTCGGCAAATGTTCATTGACAGTTGCCCTCCCGATCCTCTCGGCGGCAGGAATAGAGACAAGCGCCTTACCTACGGCCATACTTTCTACACACACAGGAGGTATTCTCGGCTATACATATAGAGACTTGACGGAAGATATGCGTCCGTTCATGAAGCATTGGAAAGAATTAGATATCCGTTTCGACGCCGTCTACAGCGGCTTTCTTGGATCTTTCGAGCAATTAGATATCGTAAAAGAGTTCTTCTCCCTTTTCAAGCGGGAAGATAACCTGATTCTAGTCGATCCTGTCATGGGCGATAACGGAGAACTGTACAAGATCTTCACCCCTAAATTCGCCAAAGGAATGAGATCCCTTTGTGAAAAAGCGGACATTATCGTACCGAACCTGACGGAGGCCGCATTATTGTTGGGCGAACCCTACCAAGCAGGTCCCTATACCAAAGCTTATATCGATGGTATTTTATATAAACTAAGTCAGCTAGGCCCTAAGCAAGTTGTCTTGACCGGTGTCTATTTCGACGAGAAAGAACTGGGAGCCGCCACTTTCGATATGGAACGAAATGCGACAGAGTATGTTTTAACAGAGAAAATACCCGGTTATTATCATGGTACGGGAGATGTTTTCGCAAGTGCTTTACTGTCCGGTTTGTTAAATAATTTCAACTTGGAGAGATCTGCGGAAATAGCCGTTCGCTTCACGACAGAAAGTATTCTTCGAACATTCAAGGCGCAAACGGATTATCGCTTTGGCGTGAACTTCGAACAATCCATTCCGGATTTACTAAAAGAACTGAAACTGATATAAATGAGAGCCTTTTTTTTCTCATATTTGCAAATAAAAGGAATATAATAGTATGGCTAAATTAAGAATAGCGTTTTCTGGTATCGGTGCGGTGGGTGGTTATTACGGAGGTATGGTCGCCGCCCGCTATCAAGGAACAATAAAAGCAGATATCTTTTTTATCGCCCGTGGAGAAAATCTAAAGGCTATCCGTGAAAACGGTTTACAAATGCAACTAGGCATCCGGACAATCCATACGGCTCCGGCACTAGCCACCGATAATCCCGCCGAGATAGGGCCGGTAGACTACCTTTTCTGTTGTACAAAAAGTTACGATCTAGAAGAAAACATCCAGCAGCTAAAGCCTGTTATCGGACCTGAGACCGTTATCATCCCCTTGCTAAACGGATTGGATATCGAAGAACGAATCCATAATATACTACCCGAACAAGAGGTCTGGAAAGGATGTGTTTACATCGGTTCCCGCTTGACAGAGCCCGGTGTTGTCGAGAAATTCTCCTTGAAAGAACGCATTTTCTTCGGCAACAAAGATGCAAACAAAGATAAGCAAACCGAGTTGCTTAAATTACTTATGTATGCCCGGTTAAACGCTTTTAATCCAGCGGATATAGACCTACGCATCTGGAAGAAATTCTTCATGATCTCTACGGCAGCTACGGCTACGAGTTTCTTCAACCAGCCCATTGATGAAGTACTAGCCCAACATATCGACCTGTTTATCGCTTTGGGTACGGAATTAAAAAGCGTAGCGGAGGCTATGGGAGTCCGTTTACCCGATGACATCGTCTATACTTCCATCGAGACGCAAAAGATGATGCCGACCGGCTCCACGACTTCCATGCATAGTGATTTTCTCGCCGGGAAAAAAACAGAGTTGGAAACATTGACAGGATATGTAATTCGTCAAGCGGAGAAGCTCGGCGTTGATGTCCCTACTTATCGATTTATGTATAACGGATTGTCTTTTTATCCCTATCCGAAGAAAACAGAAATATCATAATTATGCAAGATATAATAAACGGGCGTTGTGGTTGGTGCGGAACTGACGAGTTGTATATGAGATACCATGATCAAGAGTGGGGAAAGTTGGTGACTGACGATAAAACACTGTTCGAGTTTCTTGTGCTGGAAAGTTCTCAAGCCGGGTTAAGTTGGATAACTATCCTTAGGAAGCGTGAGGGATATCGCAAGGCATTTTGTGATTTTGATATCGAAAGAGTGGCGCAAATGACCGATGAAGATGTTGAACGGTTGATGCAGTTTGAGGGAATTGTGAAAAACCGTCAGAAAATTAAATCGACAATCACAAACGCAAGGCAGTTTCTCTCCATACAGAAAGAGTTCGGTAGCTTTTATAATTACACTCTATCATTCTTTCCTAACCAAAAACCGATTATCAACACCTTTCAGTCATTGAGTGAGATTCCGGTATCATCTCCCGAATCCGAAGCCATGAGCAAGGATATGAAGAAACGAGGATTCAAATTCTTCGGACCTACAATTTGTTACGCCCACCTACAGGCTTCGGGATTTATCAACGATCATCTGGTGGACTGCGTTTGCCGAAAAAGATAATAAAAAAGGCGGAAACAGCATGTTCCCGCCTTCATTATTATTTTAGTGAGCTGATCTTATTGACCGATATAAGTCTCCATGAACTTAGCGCCCGGAGCCGGAGAAATGGTTATTACCTCCGTATCCGCAGGGATCAAGACAGTTTGACCTTGGTGAACAAAGATCTCGTTTCCTTTATTATCACGGATGGAAGCCTTGCCTGCCATACAGATGTAAACGACAAAAGAATCCAGTTCCGAGAAATTACGAACCATAATCGTATCCAGATCCAAAAGGTTTGTCGTGAAATATTTACAGTCCGCCAACTCTACCGTGGCATTCGTATGACCTTTGTAGTGAGTACGGTAATCCGGATACAACGTATAATCGATAGCGTCTTTCGCCAATTCCGTATGCAGCTCACGGCCATTACCGTTCACATCTTTACGGTTGTAATCGTAAATACGATACGTGATATTACTGGTCTGCTGGATCTCGGCGATAAAACAACCCGCTCCGATCGCATGCACACGTCCCGCCGGCAAGAAGAATACATCGCCTTCATTTACGTCGTAACGTTGAAGCACATCCATGATCGTATTGTTCTCCACCCGTTTCACGTATTCCTCTGCGTCGATTTGCTCAGAGAAACCGGAATACAAGCCAGCGCCTTTCTCTGCCTTGATCACATACCACATCTCCGTCTTACCGAAAGAGTTGTGGCGCTTTTTCGCCAGCTCATCGTCCGGGTGAACTTGAATAGATAAATTATCACGGGCATCGATAAACTTGATTAGCAACGGGAAAGTCGTCCCGAATCTCTCCATCACCTTCTTTCCCAGCAATTCCTTGCCATAAGAGCGGATCAACTCATCCAAAGACTTACCTTCCAGCTCACCATTGTCGACAATAGAATAATTTCCCTCAACATGAGAAAGCTCCCAGCTCTCGCCTACACCATTCTCAACCGGAGTAATGCCCTTAAACGGGCAGATATCAGAACCGCCCCAAATCACCTTCTTGAGGATCGGCTTAAATGTAAATGGATATAACATAACGTGTTTTGTGTATAGAGTTTTACTTTTTGACCTTCACTTTCCTTAATACGACGGCGCTACGTGCCGGGATATAAAGTTTCAGCCATTCTTTCTTTTCTTTCTTATATAACGGATCAAATTGCGTGAAATGCCTTATGGTATCATCAGCCAAGCCAAACCCCCCGAAACGGGTAGCGTCGGTGTTCAATACGACCTCATATTCTCCCTTCGGAACTAAGAAACCGTAATCCGTGAACGATTTCGTCGGGCTAAAGTTGAACACAAAAACCAAGTCTTTACGCATATAAGCCAATATCTGATCGCCATCATTATCCCAAACCTTCTGGATAGGGGTATCTTGGAAATTCTTCACATCCCCGATCAATTCCAACATCTCACGGTCGAAATCGCCCAAGAAATGGTACTTCAAATCCAAGTTGTCCACCAAATTCCATTGGCGGCGAGCGTATTTATAAGACCATCCATTGCCCTCCCTTGGGAAGTCGATCCATTCCGGATGCCCAAACTCATTTCCCATGAAGTTCAGATAACCGCCATTAATGGTAGAAGCCGTAACCAAACGGATCATCTTATGCAAGGCGATACCTCTATCTACCATGAAATTATGGTCATCTTTTTGCATATGCCAATACATATCGGCGTCGATCAAGCGGAAGATGATCGTCTTATCACCCACCAAGGCTTGATCGTGGCTCTCGGCATAACTGATCGTCTTCTCATCGGCACGACGGTTCGTCGTCTCCCACCAGATCGAAGACGGATGCCAATCCTCATCCTTCTTTTCCTTGATCGTCTTGATCCAATAATCCGGGATGTTCATAGCCATGCGATAATCAAAGCCATAACCACCATCTTCGACCTTGGCAGCCAAACCCGGCATGCCACTCACCTCCTCAGCGATCGTTATAGCACCCGGGTTCACCTCATGGATCAATTTATTGGCCAAGGTTAAATAAGCGATAGCGTCGCCATCTTGATGGCCATTAAAATAATCGCCATAATTACAGAAAGCCTCGCCCAAGCCATGGCTGTAATAAAGCATGGAGGTCACGCCATCGAAACGGAAACCATCGAACTTATACTCCTCCAGCCAGAACTTACAATTCGACAATAAGAAATGAAGCACCTCGTTCTTTCCATAATTGAAGCACAGGGAATCCCATGCCGGATGCTCACGGCGTTCGCCACTCAGGAAATATTGGTCATACGAACCGTCAAAGCGGCCTAATCCCTCCACCTCGTTCTTTACGGCGTGGCTATGTACGATGTCCATGATCACGGCGAGACCCATCCCGTGCGCCTCATCGATCAGTTGTTTCAACTCGTCCGGCGTACCGAAACGGGAAGAGGCGGCGAAGAAGCTACTTACGTGATAGCCGAACGATCCATAATAGGGATGTTCTTGTATAGCCATGATCTGAATGGCGTTATAACCATCCTTCGCTACACGAGGTAATATATTTTGACGGAATTCATTATACGTCCCCACCTTCTCCTCGTTGGTGCTCATACCGATATGGCACTCGTAGATCAAAAGGGGAGACTTCTTAGGTTTGAATCGTTTATTCTTGAATTTATAAGGTTTCTCCGGGTTCCATACTTGAGCGCTGAATATCTTAGATTGCTCATCTTGCACCACCCGGCGAGTCCATGCGGGAATACGTTCTCCGCTACCGCCGTCCCACTCGACCAGCAACTTAAACAAGTCCTCATGACACATCTGCGCATCGGTCAAAGCGATCTCCCATACGCCATTCGCCTTACGTTTAAGCTTGTATTTATTATCTTTCTGCCATCCGTTGAATGTTCCAATCAAATAAATAGCGGTAGCATTCGGCGCCCATTCACGGAACACCCAGCCTTTCGTGGTTTTGTGTAACCCAAAATAAAGATATCCGGAAGCCATCTCGGATAAGGTTAGTTTACCATTATTCGTCAGGCTCTTTTCTTTATCAATCACGTATTGATACCGGCCTTCTATAGCCGCCTCATAAGGGGCCAGCCACGGGTCATTTTTTATCAGATTTAGAGACTCCATGATTTATTATAATTTGGTTCTCGGCAAAGATAAAAGAAAAAAACATACCCATTGATAATATTAGGATATTTCTTATATTCGCGGTAAACCGTACAAAGATGAGCAAAGGAACAAAAAGTATAGCCTTTTACCTAATGATGATCCTCATTTTCGGTTCGCTGATGTACTTTATCGCCAAAGAAGGGGAAAGTCAGCAACTGGAAAATTCGATTGCGTCCATCCAAAACGCACCTAGTAATTTAGAAGAGGGATTTACCATATTTACTCAATTATTAGTACATAATATCGAGTCTTCCATAGGAATTCTGCTTTTACAAATCATCACGATATTGCTTACGTGCCGTTTGTTCGGTTGGTTATTCCAGAAGATCGGGCAACCCACCGTCATCGGCGAGATCGTTGCCGGAATCGTGCTAGGGCCGTCCGTATTAGGCAATTTATTCCCGGAGGCTTCCGCCTTCCTTTTCCCTGTGGAATCGTTGGTGAATATAAATATGCTGAGTCAATTCGGACTTATACTCTTTATGTTCGCTATCGGGATGGAACTTAATATCTCCGAGGTAAGGAAAAAGCTGAAAGAGACGATCTTAATCAGTCATACCAGTACGATCGTCCCCTTCTTTTTCGGTATGTTGACCGCCTATTTCGTGTACGACAAATATGCGGATAAGAGTACGCCTTTCCTCTCTTTCGCCTTGTTTATAGGTATCGCCATGAGTATTACCGCCTTTCCCGTATTGGCACGTATTATCCAAGAGAAAGGACTTACCAAGACACATTTGGGTACCATCTCGTTGGCAAGCGCAGCGAATGGGGATATCACCGCATGGTGCTTGCTAGCGGTTGTCATAGCGATCGCACAAGCGGGTTCGATGCTAAGTGCCGTTTACAACATTTTATTCTCAGTCCTTTACATAGTGTTTATGTTTTTGGCGGTGCGGCCATTCCTGCGGATGATCGGACATATTTACCACAACAAGGAGGTAATCGACAAGGGGCTAGTAGCTTTCATCTTCTTGCTATTGATCACCTCGGCTTATCTGACTGAGATATTGGGATTGCATGCCTTGTTCGGCGCTTTTATCGCAGGGGTGGTGATGCCGGGAAATGTCAAATTCCGCAAGATCATGACCGAGAAAGTAGAGGATGTATCCCTTGCTCTATTTCTTCCCTTATTCTTCGTATCTACCGGATTACGTACGGAAATAGGTCTTCTAAACAAGCCTGAGTTATGGTGGCTATGCCTTATCTTCATAGTCGTGGCCATCGCGGGAAAGTTTGGGGGAGCGATGTTCTCCGCCCGATTCGTGGGTGAGAGCTGGAAGGATAGCCTATACATAGGGGCGCTCATGAATACCCGCGGGTTGATGGAGCTGGTCGTATTGACGATCGGGTACGAGATGGGGATATTGACGCCTTCCGTATTCGTGATCTTAGTGCTAATGACGCTGGTCACCACCTTTATGACAACACCGTTGGTCTCATTCATCAAATTCTGTTACCGAGCGCATGACAAGCTGATGGAGCAAAAAGAGAGAATGCCATTGGAGGGGATATTCAAGGTACTGTTGTCCTTCGGACGAGCCGGAAATGGACAGATCATGCTGGACGTAGCCTACCAGATGTTCGCCCAAGGCAAAAACAAACTGGAGCTGACGGCACTGCATTTGACGGTTGGCTCGGATGTAAACCCGCTACACACGGATAATTTCGAGGAAGTCAGCTTCGGCCCGATCCTTTACGGGGCCAAGAAGCTGGGCATTCAGATACAGACCCGCTACGAGGTATCGAACAACGCCGGAGTGGATATTTGTAGCATCGTAAACAATGAGGGGTACGATTTCCTTCTGGTCGGTTCCGGGATATCGATGAGCAACACACCGGACGATATAGCGGCAAGCCATTATCGGGCCTCGTTCTACAACCGTTATTTCAAACGCTTCAAGGCTCCGGAATCCTGGTTTTATCCGGGTGCCTTATTGAAAGACAAGACGAAGATGTTTATCGAGCAAAGCAATTGCCCGGTAGGTGTATTCGTGAACCGGAATTTCGTCAAGGCATCGAACGTAATCGTGGTCATCGACTCCGAGGAGGATTTATTCCTGTTGGGATACGCCCAGACCTTATTGAAGTCTACACACGGCTCGGCCAGCGTACTTGATAAATCCAGCAGCACGACCCCGGGGAACGAGGTGATCAAGGAAGGAATCCTGCGATTCACGGAAGACGTGAAGCAGACCACGCTTCTACGAGAGAAAGACCTTACGCCCCAGTCTTTCAACGGCTTCAACTTCATGCTGATCAGTTATAAGACATGGAACGATGTCTCCGAGCACCGGAAAGAAGCCTTGCAGAAGATGCCTTCTACGTTGATATTAAGTAAATAATCCGTTATAAACCATATAAACCCGTCTTTATGAGAATCTGTCTTTTCTTCTTGATCACCGTTTTCCTCATGGCCTGCTCCTCTACGGGGAACCAGCGGCAGGAACCGGAAAACCAGACCTTGGAAACGATACTCAATCGCAAAAGCGTACGTAAGTATAAGGATCGCCCGGTAGAAAAGGAAAAGATAGACAAACTGATACGAGCCGGAATGGCCGCCCCTTCCTCCCGTGACAGGCGACCCTGGGAATTCATTATCGTAACCGACCGGAAAGCCTTGGATACGATGGCCGAAGGCCTTCCCTTCGCCCGGATGCTGAAAGAGACAAGGCAAGCGATCGTCGTTTGCGGCGATACGATCAAATCCTCCAACGCTTGGTTTCTGGATTGTTCCGCCGCCTCGCAAAACCTGTTACTTGCCGCCGAATCCATGGGATTGGGAGCTGTATGGACGGCTGTTTACCCCTATCCGGACCGGATTGAGATCGTCCGGAAAGAGCTTCGGCTACCGGATCATATCATGCCGTTGAACGTCATACCTGTGGGATACCCCATGCAGAAAGAGACTCCCAAAAACAAATACAACGTCCAACAGATCCATCACAATGGCTGGTAAAGCTATATGACTTCCAGATAACTCCGTCCGTTTCCCGCCCGGTTCACCCGGATCTGCACGGGAATACGTTCCGTCATTTCCTGTACGTGCGAGATAACGCAGATCTTGCGCCCTTGCGTACGCAGGCTCTCCAAGGCATCCATAGCGAGCCGCAACGTCTCCGCATCCAAAGAGCCGAAGCCCTCATCGATAAACAGGCTCTCTACCTTCATCCGGTTCGAGGAGAGAGAGGACAAGCCTAGCGCCAAGGCCAGCGAGACCAAGAAAGATTCCCCTCCGGAAAGGCTATGCACGGTACGGATCTCGTCGCACATATCTTGGTCGATCACCTGCAAAGCCAAGGTATCCGGCACACGCTCCAACCGGTAACGCTGGGATAGTTGCCGCAATTGCACATTTGCGTAACTCAACAAGACATCCAAGGTGTAGCCTTGGGCGATCCTACGGAACTTGGCGCCATCCGCCGAGCCTGCCAATTCATTCAGCTTCGCCCAACGCTCGCTCATCGCCCTCCGCTCCGAGAGCTCTTGCTGGAAGCCGGCTATCTTCCGCTTATTCTCCTCGTGCGTACGCAGACGGAAACTACATTCAGACTTTTGGGCCGTCATTTCCGACAGGGATTCCTCCAGCGTCTTGCCTTCGTAGGTCTCTTGGTAGGCGGCCAACCAGTTATCCAGTTCTTGCCGGCGTGCGGAAAGAAGGCCGGAAGTCTCCACCAGATCCTTCTTGATCTGTTCCGTAATCCCCCGGTATTGCTCCACCTCGCCGGCGTGCTTCGTCGTACTCTCTTGCAGCTCCTTCAAATGGCTCTTCAAGGCTTCCACCCGTTCGTGGAAGGTACGTTCCACCTGGTCGGCGGGCTGGCCTCCCAGCAGGAGATTCCGTTCCGAGCGCAAACGGGTATAGGATTGATTCTTCTCGTCGTAGGCTTTCGCGGCGTCCTCGTACTGCTTGCGCAAGGGAGGGAGGAAAGCCTCGTACGACTCCCGTTCCGCTTTATAGGCGCTCCGCTCCCGTTCCAATTCCCGCAAGCGTTCCCCGTTGGCTTGCCACTGCCGGGCGAAATCCGTCAAGGTCTCCCGGAAGCTTTCCGGCTCCTTGTTCCAGCCCGTCTGCCATGCGTCGTTCCCGAACAGGGCGTTGGCGGCGGATAGGGATTGGGACAGCTTCTCCTGCTGCTCCCGCTTATCCAATTCTTCCCGGTCGATTTGCTCGGACAGGGATTGTAGCTGATTCCTTAATTCCGTCCGTGCGTTCTCGTCCGCGGCGAGTTGTTTATGCAGCTCCAGTTCTTTCTGTTGCAGGGCGGCGAGTTGTTTCCCGCAGGCCTCCTGCCGTTCTTTCCGGTCGAGAAGCCGCTTGAGGCGCAGGGTAGCTTCCGAGATGTGATCCGCCAAGGCCAACAGACGCTCATGCGCCTCGTGAGAGGCGAAAGGATGCTCAAGGCTTCCGCAGACCGGGCAAGGCGTTCCGGCGGTCAGCTTGTCCCGCAGGCTTTTGATATCGCCAGTCGTCACGAACTGGGCTTGCTCCAACAATAAACGCTCCCGTTCCGTACGGCAGGTCTCGATCGATCGATCCAAAGCCTCCGGTTCCAATTCCTTGAGGGCAAGCGCTACGGACTTCCGCTCTTCCTCAATCTTTACCTGTTCCTTGGCGTGCGTCTCCGCCTCCCGCCGCAAGGATTGCCTCCGAACCTCCAACCGCTGGATTTTCTGTCGGATGGCTAGCAAGGCCTTGTCCGACCGCTCGACTGCCCGGCGAGCCGTAAGGCAGGTATCCAGATGAATCAACAAGGCCGACAGTTGCTCGGCGATCCCCTCCTTGCTCCGGTAACGTTCACGCCACGACGTCAGCTTGTCCCATTCCTCCGAGGCTTTCTTCTGCCGCTCTTCCACCTTCCTGAGTTTCTCTTCCGCCTCCTGCTTCCGCCGGGAGAAGTCTTTCATCCGTTCATCGGCCTCGGAGCGGGCTTTCAAGGCAGATTCCAGTTGCACGTCCAGTTTCCGGGCCTGTTGCAATTCCAGTCGCAGACGCTTAGATTCCTCATCCGTCCTCGCCAATCGCACCTCTCCTTGCTCATACTCCTTCCTTACGGTTTCCAGCGATGCCAACGCCCGTTCCAAGAAACGAGCGTTCTCCTCCCGCTGTTTTTCCTTCGAGGCGATCTGGACCTCGGCCGCTTTCACGGCCTCCCGTAAGCTTTGCCGCTCGACCCTCGCCTTCTCCAGACGGGCCAGCTCCCCCTCCAAGACCGAAAGGCGGGTTTGGGAGGCTTCCACCTCCTCCTCCGATAGAAGCTCTATGCCTTGTACGCGGGCGCATAGCCGCTCGTAGGCCTCCTTCGCCTCGGCGTTCTTGGCGAAGATCCGGCGGGAGATCTCCGAGTATTGCTCCGTACCGGTCAGTTTTTCCAGCAAGGAGGCCTTCTCGCCCTGCTCCGCTTTTAGGAAGGTAGAGAAATCGTTCTGGGCCAAGAGCACCGAGCGGGTGAACTGATCGAAAGTCAGGCCGATCAGCTCGATGATACGGGCTTGCAGGTCCTTGTTGGTTCCCGGCTCCTCTTTCCCGGCATCTATATTATATAATGTAAGGCGGGCGGCCTGCAAACGTCCGCTCTCCTTCTCCCGGGCCCGGGATACGGACCAGCGGGTGCGATACCGACACCCGTTCAGCGCCACGAAATCCACCTCGGCGTAGCCCGAGGCCGTCCCGCGGCGCAAGAGGAAGCGGGGGTCGCTTTGCGGCAACACCTCCTCTTGCACGTCCCTCAGCCGCACGTTATTCTCCTTCGCCAGCTCCGTTCGCGGCGTACGGGAGAAAAGGGCGAGGCACATGGCATCCAGCAACGTGGATTTTCCCGCCCCGGTAGGCCCGGATATAGCGAAGATACCCGCCGAAGCCAAAGGCTCTTCCGTAAAATCAATGGAAAACTCTCCTTCCAGCGACGCCAGATTGCGTCCTCTGATCGCCAGCACTCTCATAAAGAAACCTCCCTCATCACCTCATTAAACAATGTCTCTATCTCCTCGGGCAACTCGCCTCCGTATTTCACGGCAAACGTATGTCTCAGCATATCCAGCGGGGCTATCTTTTGCAAATCATTATACGACAAGGCCCGCTCCTCTGCCTCTCCTTCCCGCCGGGGATACGAAGGAACGATGGAGGTGAGGCGGACTGCCTTCCCGACCAACGCCTCCTCTACCCGATGGCGGAACGTAGGGTCCGGCTCCGTCAGCAGGACCCGTATCTCCACGTAAGGCCAGCGGCTCTCATCCTCGCTGACCACCTCCGGCTCCGGAAGCCCGGCGAGGCATCGCAAGACCTCCTCCGGGGGTAACGGGCTATCCGGTATACGCATCAAGTCCGCAACTCTTGGGATCTCGATCGCCTCGGTACCAGCGACCTTCCCCTCCTCGACCGCTACGGCTATCACTTGATGCCGGTAATTCTTCTCCGAGAACGACATGGGAAGCGGGCTTCCGGCGTAACGTACCGCCTCGCGCCCGCCAATCCGTTGCGCTTTATGGATATGCCCTAGCGCCGTATAAGCGATCCCGGCGTCGAAGGTATCCGCAGATACGGACTCCAGCCCTCCCATGATGGCACGCTCGCTCCGGTCGTCGTCCGATAGTTCGGCTCCGGTGGCGTGGAGGTGGCCCAAGGCTACGATCGCCTCGCCGGGGTTCCTCCGGGCATCCGCATAAGCGTAGAGCCGCTGGTACATCCGGCCGATGCCCGCCACATACGAGTCGGGCTCTCCCTCGGACGCCGCCGGGTAATCCCCTTGGCGGAGGAAAGGCACTGCTAGACAAAGCGCCTCCCGTTCTCCCGCCCGGTTCCTCAAGGGGACAACGAGCGATCCGAGATCGATCTCCCCGGAATCCGTCCTCCCCACGATACCTACAATCGAGGTATTCAATTCCTCCAGCAAGGGATTCGGGGCTTCCAGACGGATCGCGGAGTCATGATTGCCGGCGATGATCACGATCTGCAAGCCCGGATTCCGGCGATTCGCCTCTTTCAGGAAACGATAGAAACGACGTTGCGCCCCGGCGGAAGGGTTCGTCACGTCGAACACGTCGCCGGCGATCAACAGGACATCCGTCTGCCGCTCCACCAAAAGATTTGTCAGAAAACCGAGGAAAGCATCGTGCTCCGCCTCCCGGTCGTAGCCGAAAAAGGTCTGGCCCAGATGCCAGTCGGCCGTATGGATAAGTTTCAATGCCATTTATCTTCTTCTATTTTGATCCGGCAAATGTACTTCTTTCCCTTCAGATATCAGATTTTGGTAGAATGAAAAAGACGAATGATCAAGCGTATCCCCCCTTATATACCGGCAGCACGACCGAGAAGCGGCTTCCTTCTCCCTGCTTAGAACTCAGCGCTATCCGTCCCCCCAAGTTTTGTACGATTCCTTGGCAGATAGACAACCCCAGACCGGCCCCTTGGCTGAATTCATCTTGCTTGAAAAAACGGCTGAATACCTTCTCTTGTTCCTCCTCCGATAGACCGATCCCGGAGTCCTCGACAAATATCGCCGCCTCATCCGTGCCCCTCAGATGCTTAAATCCCAACTTTATATATCCGCTATTCGTGAATTTACAAGCGTTTGTCAAGAAATTGGTTATAACTTGAGAAAGTCTCTTTTTATCCGTATAGATAAACAAATCCCCCTCCGCCTCTTTCGAGAATCGTAGGTGGGTGGGGACCAATAACTGATGGGCGAGGTAAAGATCGTCTACCAACTCCTTGACGGAGCAGCTCTCTTTCTCGAATTTCATTTGTCCCGATTGAAGTCTCGAAACCTCCAGAATATCATTGATGAGCACCAACAGCAGATCGCAGCTCTGATTGATCGTCTTGGCAAACAGCTGCTTGTCGGCCTCGTCTAAGTCCTTCTCCGAGGCCAGCAGGTTCGAGAAGCCTACGATAGAGTTCAGCGGCGTACGTATCTCATGGCTCATGTTCGCCAAGAATTTTTGCTCATATCCCCTCATGAGGATAAGCTCTTTTTCCCGTTTCTTCATGTCATTGATATTGATAAGTATACCGCTCACGTCTTTGCCTCCCTCCGCATTATCTAACGCAGGCATGGCGCTAAAGCGGAATTCCCACCATTCATAATCAGATCCGGCGAAGCGGGCACGGCATTGGAATACCTCCTTGTCCGCCTTCCATAAGGATTGCCTCTGCAGCTTGAAAGCGATGAGATCATCGGGATGTATCAATTTCCACATCTCCTCCAACTCGATTCGCGACGGCTGGTCACCGACAGGATACTTGAAAAAGAACTCCTCATCCTTGAATTCCCAGATGTATATGCCTCCACACTGTATGGCCAAATCCAAGAAGAAATTCTTTTGAGACAAACGGGAGAAGATCATCTTGACTTGCCTCTTCTCCCGCCGGTACAGATATAAGACAACGATTAGCAGCAGGATAGAGGAGATCTCAAAAATAGGCCTCAGCCTGTAATACTCAAATAAGGGGGAGCGCTCGGGCAGTAAATAGATCGCTGCGAACAAAGCCGCCAAAACCAAGAATATGTAAAGTAGGTGCTTCATCATTCTTCAAATTTATAAGTCCTCGCGGGACTACGGTAAATTATGAGACCAAAGGTATGAATATTTATTAAATAGTCAATGAAAATCAACGATAGTCTTAATAATAAATAATAATGTTAACACGGGAGGAAGAAATAAAGCCGTCTATCACCGTAGTCCCGCGAGAACAGCGCCTACCTCTCCCGCAATCATCCATCCATCCATCCATCCATCCCGGCTTATATCTCG
>NZ_QTMG01000016.1:30163-114352 GCF_003635435.1 Parabacteroides sp. AF21-43
TCTCCCGCAATCATCCATCCATCCATCCATCCATCCCGGCTTATATCTCGTCCGGAGATTCCCGGTCGGAGCCGAAAAAGGCCCGGCCCGGATGCCAGTCGGCCGTATGGATAAGTTTCAATGCCATGATGGTAATCTTGTTTTATGGAGGCCAAAGGTAGGGAAAAATCTCAGGAAAGACCTTTAGAAAGGAGGAGAGGATGCGGGAAGGAAGCAAGTTGTCATTTCCGGGTGCCGGAAACGGACGTTTCCACGTATCGGAAACGAGAGCTTCCGGGTGTCGGAAACGAGAACTTCCGACACCCGGAATAAAAGTTAAACCTCATCGGGGCTTTCGCTATCTCCATCACCTCCGCCCACGGTTAATGGATAAGGGAAGCGATTCCGGCGTACTTCCTTCAAAAAGACTTTACTGTTGCCACTCGAGCGAGTAGCCACCTCCAAGTAATACGTGCCATCCTCCAAGGCGGGGATGATAAGCGAGAAGGCCGACGGATCGTTGCGCAACACGGAGGTCATCGGCACGGCTACCGACGTTTGGGAGCCGTCCTTCACGAAGAAGAAGCCCACGGCATCTCCCGTCTCGCCGGCGATCTTGATACGTTGCCCGCTGCCGGTCAATCCTCCGCCCGGGGTCAGTTTCGTATTCACGGCACCGGACGCTACGTCCGTCACGCTGATGATCGTAGGCAGCCCCTCCTCCACGTGGCTGACGATCACGCTGATGTCCGTCAGCTTCGAACGAATCTCCGCCGTGGGCGTGGAACGGAGCACGACCTTGTTGCGCGCCGGGTCGAACTGCGCCTTCGGGCCGATGAACGAGCCCTCCACGCCCAAGCTGTTCGTCGTGAAACCGAACTCCACGGTACTGCCCGAGTACAGCTCCTCCTCGGCCACACCCTTGATCTCACTGTAAATACCTTCAATCTCCGAGGCCGAATATTTCGTACCGAGCCGAGCGGCGGCCAGCTTGCATAAGTCGCCGATCGAACGACTTTGTACGTAAGTGACGTTGAACGTGAAATCGTCCGTGCGCGCCGTCAACTTGTTCTCCACCAGCTTACCGGTGATACTTCTTTTCTTAGGTTCTGCCATACTATCATTCAGATTATGGGCCTCTCTTGGATAGAGACCCTAGTTATTAAACACCCAAATGTAACAATAAACTTTCACTCCGACAAGCGGGAATCGGATTACTATTCACGCTTTCCCAAAAACTATTTGTAAGCAAAACCTAGCCAACTCATAATAATTTGTTACTTTTGCGGTGGTTTTAAATAGGAACAACATAATTAATAAACATACCTATGGCAAAGATTACAAAAGAGGAGGCCCTTCGGTACCATGCCGAGGGCAAACCGGGTAAGATCGAGGTTATCCCGACAAAGCCTCATAGCACGCAAACGGATTTATCCCTGGCTTATTCGCCGGGCGTAGCCGAGCCGTGTCTGGAGATCGAGAAGAATCCGCTGGACGCGTACGAATATACGGCGAAAGGTAATTTGGTAGCCGTAATCTCCAACGGTACCGCCGTACTCGGGCTGGGCGATATAGGCCCCTTGGCCGGTAAGCCGGTGATGGAAGGCAAGGGATTGCTATTCAAGATATTCGCAGGCATCGACGTATTCGATATCGAAGTGAACGAGAAAGATCCGGAGAAGTTTATCCAGACCGTGAAGGCGATCTCGCCCACGTTCGGAGGAATCAACTTGGAGGATATCAAGGCACCGGAGTGTTTCGAGATCGAGACTCGCTTGAAGAACGAGCTGGATATCCCCGTCATGCACGACGACCAGCATGGTACGGCAATCATCTCCGGCGCCGGGCTGATCAACGCCTTGGAGATCGCCGGCAAGAAGATCGAGGACGTGAAGATCGTGGTGAACGGCGCCGGAGCCGCCTCTATCTCATGTACGAAACTGTACGTGATGCTGGGAGCGCGCAAGGAGAATATCGTCATGTGCGACAGCAAGGGCGTCATCTCTACCAGCCGCCCGGACTTGAACGCCGCCAAGCGGGAGTTCGCTACCGACCGTCCGATCAAGACCTTGCAGGAGGCCGTGGTGGGAGCCGACGTATTCTTGGGCCTCTCCGTGGCGAACGTATTGACCAAGGAGATGGTACGTAGCATGAACGCCGACCCGATCGTATTCGCCTTGGCGAACCCGAACCCGGAGATCTCCTACGCCGACGCTATGGCCTCGCGGGACGATATCATCTTCGCTACCGGACGTTCCGACTATCCGAACCAGATCAACAACGTGCTGGGATTCCCTTATATCTTCCGCGGCGCCTTGGATACGCACGCCAAGGCGATCAACGAGGAGATGAAGCGGGCCGCCGTCTACGCCATCGCCGACCTTGCCAAGGAGCCTGTCCCCGACGTGGTGAACGCCGCCTATAAGCTGAAACGAACCACTTTCGGACGCGACTATATCCTTCCGAAAGCGCTCGATCCCCGCTTGCTGACCCGTGTATCTTGCGCCGTGGCGAAAGCCGCTATCGACTCGGGCGTGTCTCGCAAGACGATCACCGACTGGGAGGGCTACGCCAACCACTTACGTGAGATGATGGGATACGATAACAAACTATTGCGCTCGTTCACCGATATGGCGAAAGCGAACCCAAAACGGGTGGTATTCGCCGAGGCGAACCACGTGAATATGCTGAAAGCCGCCGCCGAGGCGAAAGCGGAAGGTATCTGTTTCCCGATCTTGCTGGGTAACGAGGAGCGTCTGGCCAAGATCGCCGCCGAGGAGAATATCAGTCTGGACGGTATCGAGATCGTCAACCTCCGCCACGACCGTGAGACGGAACGCCGCCACCGCTACGCCCGCATCCTTTCCGATAAGAAGGCGCGCGAGGGCGTGACCTACTCGGAGGCTTGCGAGAAAATGGTAGACCGTAACGCCTTTGGTATGATGATGGTGGCTACCGGCGACGCCGACGCTTTCGTGACGGGTGTATACAGCCGCTACTCGGAGGTTACCAAGATGGCGGAGCAGATTATCGGCATCCGCCCGAGCTACAAACATTTCGGCGCCTTGAACATCCTGACGTGCAAGAAGGGTACGTTCTTTATGGCCGATACGTTGATCAACCGTCATCCGTCGGCCGAGGTATTGATCGATATCGCCCGCCTGACGCACGACGCCGTGAAGTTCTTCGCTCACGAGCCGGTGATGGCGATGTTGTCTTACTCGAACTTCGGTTCCGACAAGCAGGGTAGCCCGCTGAAGGTGCACGAGGCGATCGACTTCTTGCATAAGACATACCCAGACATGGTAGTAGACGGAGAGATGCAAGTAAACTTCGCCCTCGACAAGAAGCTGCGCGACGATATGTATCCCTTCAACAAGCTGAAAGGGCAAGACGTGAATACCTTGATCTTCCCGAACCTAAGCTCCGCCAACAGCGCATATAAGCTATTGGATACGCTGGGTATCACCGAGACGATCGGCCCGATCCAGATGGGATTGAACAAACCGATCCACTTCACCGACGTAGAAAGCTCTACCCGTGATATCGTGAACCTGACTACCGTAGCTGTCGTAGACGCTATCGTTCAGGAACAGATCGAGAAAGAAGGTTGATAGGACTTATCCCCTATCAATACTATCCCCAGTTGTAGAGACGGGGCGTGCCCCGTCTCTACAACTGGATATATCAATTCTGATAGCTTTCGATATTCGCTATTACCTTTTGCGACAATCGCTCCATACATTGCTCCGAGTGGCCGGAGACTTTCGGGGTATATATGACATTATCGAACTGCGTCAAGGTATCCGCATAATTCCCGATACCCACCTCATCGCATAAGAAGAAATTCCGTTTATGGGCGCTAAGCCAACGTTGTAAATCCGGGACACGGAAAGTCGGCCCTACCGACGTATTGATCAATATCTTCAGATTACCGAACAAACGAAACTCACCCGCCCCCAGAAGAATCGTATTACGAGGCAAGCAAGTACATAAAATATCCACCTCCGGCAGCAACTCCCGCAAAGGCAGGTAAGCGATACCGGCGGCCTCGGCATCCGGCTTACGGGTACGGCTGAAATAATAAACCTCAGCCCCCAAGAAACGAAGAGCGTCAGCGATCATTCTCCCGGTGCGACCCAATCCCACGATGCCTACTTTTTGCCCGCCCAGCTCATACGCCTTATGCTTCCACTGCTTCCCGCCGAAACCATGCAACAAACGGACCAACTCGCTAATGACATACTCCACGACTCCCTCATCTCCATAGTCGCAGATGCCCAAAACCGTTATCCCCCGCTCACGTGCGGCGGCTATATCCACATTCGCACTAGACTCACTATAAAGGGTACAGCACATCCCGATGTATTTGATATTCGGGCAAGCCTCGATCACGTTCCTCCGGATCTGTGTATTATAAGAGACGAGTACGCAATCTGCGTCCCCGATCCGGTTCACAATCTCCTCATCCGTTTCCGGAATGCCGGTATAAAAAACAACCTCTTTTCCAAGCTCCTTCAAACGCTCCACTCCCCATGTATTCAACCCGGTAGAATCTACCACTACAATTTTCTCAAACATATCTTACTTTATTAATTACCATCTTCAATTAATTATCCCTCTCACAAAACTATAAATAAAATAGCCGCAAAGGGTAACCTTCAGCACGACACTCAATAAAAAACCTGCGAACGCCCCGAAACCAGCCTTCAACGCATCTCCGGACGCCTTGCCTCCCAAAAGTTCCCCCACGAAAGCCCCCACGAAAGGACCCAGTAAGATCCCCCAAGGCGGAAACACGAACATACCGGCCACGGTTCCCACGGCACATCCCCAATTTCCCCACTTGGACCCTCCGCTATACTTAGTCCCCAGCATGGGCGTAACATAGTCCATCGCCTGTGCCAACACGACCAGCAATCCCCACACGACCAACTCCATAACCGTAAATTCCGCATAGCCCGTAAAATGCAGCAGCCACAAAGCCACATACGCCACCGGCGGCCCCGGCAAGACCGGCAAAAAACACCCCGCCAATCCCACCAACAAACAGATAACGCCTAGTATAACCAATAAGATATCCATACAATCACTATTTACAATAATCCTTTATTTCACCAATTCTCCTTATTAATCAAATTCACCACGACTTTCACCATCATATCTTTTTCCTCCGTCCGGCTTTCCGCTATCATCAAGGTTAAAGCGACCAATGTATTATCAGCGATACGTTTCGTCCCATCCGGATTATATAAGATTCCATTATTATCGAGAAACCACAAGAAAAGCGTTGCGGCTATACGCTTATTACCATCGCTGAACGAATGATTTTTTGTAACCAGATAAAGAAGCATAGCCGCTTTTTCCTCTACCGAGGGATAAAGATCCTCCCCACCAAAAGTTTGGTAAATCTGTCCGATAGAGCTTTTGAAAGAGCCGTCTTTCTCGTTTCCGAATAAATTACTTCCACCAAATTTACTTTTCAATCCTTGGATAGCCAACATCGCATTTTCATAGGTAGCCTTAAACCGTTGCTCATTTGTCGTCGAATGAATATCCAATTGCTGATAGTCATACTTATCCAGTGTATCTAAGGCATAGGTATAGTCTACAACTACATCTAGTAACGTACGGCTTTCATCCGAGGAAAGAACCTCCTGACCCTTAACTGTACGACCGAGGACTTGTACAAGCAGCTTCAGTTCGTCGTATTTTTGTTGGGTCAGTTGTTTATTGACAGCGTAGCCTTTGACAAGGTATTCTTTTAGGATTTTATTCGCCCAGATACGGAATTGCGTACCACGCTTAGACTTGACACGATAGCCGACTGAGATAATGACATCAAGACTATAAACCCCAGTAGGCTTGTATTTGGAAAAAGTATTATGCAAAATTTGCATATTACTCATTTCCTCAAGTTCTCCTTCTTTAAAAACATTTCTGATATGCCGAGCTATTACCGATTGATCCTTTTGAAAAAGCTCCGCCATCTGCGCTTGCGTAAGCCATACTGTATCATTCTCCAATTTCACGTCAATTGAAGTCTCACCATCGGCTGTCCGATAAATAACGATCTTGCCATTTTCCATACGTTTCAGTTTTTAGGATATATAAATAGACAAAGATACAAACATTTCCCACCCTTAACTGTTTTGCTAAAAGCTAAATCTAAACATATATATTTATGCACAAACATTTACGCCTGACATGTTATGCTTTGTTGTGCTTGCTGGTACCGATCGGGGTAATGGCGCAGACAGAGCATACGTATTTAGACCGTGCCCTACCCGGGTCATGGTCTGAGGAAGGGAGTGATTTCCAGCAGACACTTCCCGTAGAAGATAATTGGTGGAGAAATTTTAAGGACCCGTTGCTGGACTCGCTGATAGAAGTAGCCGTGAAACAAAACTATTCCGTGCAAATGGCGATGGACAGGATCGCCATGGCGAAAGCCAACCTGCGGTCGGCACAAGGAAGCTACTCGCCCACCCTAGGGCTTTCCGCCGGATGGACACGGCAACAAAGTAGCGGCAATATCAATCAGGTACCCAAGGCGATCACCCAATATTCCAGCGCTACCGTAGATATGAACTGGGAGGTGGACGTATTCGGGAGTATCCGGAACCGGGTGAAAGCGGAGAAAGAGAATTTCGCCGCCTCGAAAGAGGAATACAACGCCGCCATGGTCTCCCTTTGCGCTCAAGTAGCCTCCTCCTATATCAATATGAGGGAACTGCAACAAGAGGTAAAGGTAGCGCAACAGAACTGCCGCTCCCAACAGACCGTCGTACAGATCACCCAGAAACGGTATGAGACCGGGCTAGTCTCTAAACTGGACGTAGCGCAGGCGCAATCCGTATACTACAGCACGAAAGCCTCCCTACCGATGCTGGAGGCCGGTATCATCCAATACGCGAACTCCTTGGCGATCCTGTTAGGCCTGTACCCTTCCGATCTACAAAAGATCATGGAGACAGACGCTTCCTTGCCGGAATATATCGAGCCGGTCGGTGTAGGGCTGCCGGCAAACCTGTTGCTACGCCGTCCGGATGTACGTGCGGCAGAACGGCAGGTCAATGCGCTTGCCGCCTCGCTCGGGGCCTCTAAGTCCGATTGGTGGCCGAAAGTATTCGTGAAAGGTTCGATCGGTTTCGCCTCCCACGACTTCGACAAGCTGGCGAATCATAATAGCTTGACCTATGAGATCGCCCCTACCCTTACGTGGAACTTCTTCCAAGGCACCCAGAAGATACAGGCTACCCGGTTGGCGAAAGCCCAGTTGGACGAGTCGATCCGGCAATTCAACCAGACCGTGCTTACCTCCGTACAGGAAGTGGATAACGCCATGAGCTCGTACAAGAACTCGATCAAGCAGATCGTAGCCCTCCGGGAAGTGGTAAACCAAGGAAAACAGACCTTGGATCTTTCCCTAGACCTCTATAAGCAGGGCCTTACCCCTTTCCAAAACGTACTGGACGCGCAACGCTCCCTCCTCACCTACCAGAACCAATTGACACAGGCTCAAGGTAGCTCACTACTGAACTTGATACAGCTTTATCAGTCATTGGGCGGAGGATGGAATCCTATGTAGGCCGTTCGATCCGATCGAACAAAAGCCCACTCAAACAATATAATATAAATAATCATTAAAGACAAAAGATATGAAGACATTTGTTTACATAGGGATTATCGGAGCCTCCGCCTTATTACTGGCGTCTTGCAAGGGGAAAAGCAAGCCGATGGAAACGCCCGTGCCCTCCATAAGCGTATCCACGCCGATCGTGAGGGACATTACCTTGACGAAAGAATACCCCGGATACCTTAGTTCACAACTGAAAGTAGACTTGGTAGCCCGTGTCAACGGATACTTGCGTACCTCTTACCTCAAGGCCGGAAGCCGGGTGAAGAAGGGCGATCTTATCTTCGTGATCGAACCGGACACCTATCAAGATAACGTCACCCAAGCCGAGGCTTCCGTAAAGACCTCCAAAGCCCAGCTGGAATATGCACGCAGTAACTACGAGCGTATGAAGGAGGCGGCTAAGAGCGGCGCCGTAAGCCAGATACAAGTGATCCAAGCGGAGGCTACCGTATCGGAGTCTGAGGCTGCCGTGAAGAATGCCGAGGCGGAGTTGAATACCGCACGGACCAACTTGAGCTATTGCTATATCCGTGCGCCTTTCGACGGTGCGGTTACCCGGGCCAGCTACGATATAGGTAATTACATCAACGGAGCCGTCCAGCCGGTTACCTTGGCCACCTTATACAAGGACGACTTGATGTTCGCCAATTTCAATATCGAGGATAACCAGTTCATGAAGATGATGCTGGAAGCCGCCCGCAACGATAGCACCGTGAAACTTCCGACCGAGATCCTCGTCAGCATAGGCGAGAATGGCGGCAATGCGTATACGGGCCGGCTGGATTATCTATCCCCAAATATCGACCTATCGACCGGTACCCTGAACGTACGTGCCAATCTGGATAACCCGAAGCATGTATTGAAGAGCGGCTTATACGTCACCATCACCCTGCCGTATGCCGAGCAGCCGAATGCGGTCTTGGTTCGCGACGCCTCGATCGGTACCGACCAATTAGGGAAGTACCTTTATATCGTGAACGACTCCAATGTCGTACGATACCGTCCTATCGAGGTGGGCCAATTGGTAGACGATACGCTTCGCCAAGTGACCGCCGGTATCAGCCCCAAAGATTCCTATGTCACCTCCGCCCTGCTTAAGGTACGAGATGGCATGACTATCAAACCTATAAAATAAGCAAGCTATGGTAAAGTTCTTTATTAACAGACCGATATTCGCCACCGTACTTGCTCTGATCATCGTCGTAGCGGGTTTGGTCACCCTCAATATATTACCGATCGCCCAGTATCCGGAGATCACGCCGCCTACCGTACAGGTATCCGCCGTTTATCCCGGGGCGGACGCACAGACCGTAGCGCAGACCGTAGGTTTACCGATCGAGCAACAGGTAAACGGCGTGGACGGTATGCTTTACATGAGTTCAAACTCCTCCAGTTCGGGGGCTTACTCCCTAACGATCACCTTCGCTGTGGGAACGGATATCGACATGGCGACCGTCATGGTGCAAAACCGGGTGAGTATCGCCCAAAGTAGCTTGCCGGAACCCGTGATCGTACAGGGTATCACCACCCGCAAGCAATCCTCCAATATCGTGATGATGCTTACCCTAAGTTCCAAGGATTCCATTTACGACGGGTTGTATTTAAGTAATTACGCCACCTTAAATATGATAGACCAGCTAACCCGCCTGCCGGGTGTAGGCTCGGTACAGGTGATGGGAGCCGGAAACTATAGCATGCGTATCTGGCTAGACCCGGAGGCGATGCGTATCCGTAACTTGACGCCGGACATGGTCTATCAAGCCATATCCACGCAAAACGCCCAAGTATCCGCCGGTTACGTAGGCCAACCGATTCTACGGGCGGATAACCCCTATCAATATACCTTGACCGTGAAAGGACGGTTGACGACACCGGATGAGTTCGGCAATATTGTCCTTAAGACCGGGCAAGGTGGCAAGATCCTGCGATTGAAGGATATCGCCCGCATAGAGTTGGGTAGCTCCTCTTACAACGTGGTCTCTAAATTAAGCGGACAGCCGACTGCTGCGATAGCGATCTACCAGTTGCCGGGCTCCAACTCCTTGGATGTATCGAAGGTGGTAAAGGCCAAGATGAAAGAATTAGGCAGTTCCTTACCCGAAGGCGTGGAATACAAAGTGACCTTGGATACGACCGAGGTGATCGACGCCTCCATCCATGAGGTGCTTATCACGTTCTTGGAGACAACCTTGCTGGTGGTCTTGGTTATCTTCTTATTCTTACAGAATTTCCGGGCGGTAGTCATCCCGTTCATTACGATTCCGGTCTCATTGATCGGTACGCTGGCGGTCATGGCGGCTTTAGGCTTCTCCATTAATACGTTGACCTTATTCGGCTTGATTCTGGCGATAGCGGTGGTGGTAGACGACGCCATCGTGGTGGTAGAGAACTCCACCCGGCTCCTCGATACCGGGAAATATACGGCCCACGAGGCGGTATCGAAGGCCATGGATGAGATCGTAGGGCCTATCGTGGGCGTGGTATTGGTATTATTGGCGGTATTTATCCCGACAACGTTTATCAGCGGTATCTCCGGGCAGCTCTATAAGCAATTCGCCTTGACAATCGCCGCCGCTACCGTATTAAGCGGATTTAACTCGCTTACGCTTACGCCCTCGCTTTGCGCCCTTTTCTTAGAGAAGAATACGGAAGAACCGAAATTCTTCCTCTTCAAAGGATTCAATAAGGTATACGGAAAGACTCAGAAGATGTACGACTCGATCGTGGAGCGGATGCTGAAACGACCGGGAGCGGCGATGATCGTTTACGGTATCATCACGGCGGTAGCGGTTATCTTGTTTATGCGTTGGCCGACAACCTTTATACCCGAAGAGGATGACGGCTATTTCCTAATCGTATCCCAATTACCCCCGGCGGCGAGCTTGAACCGGACGGAGGCGGTCACCAAGCAGATCGACGAGATCCTAAAGACATACCCCGAGGTGAAATCATTCATCAGCGTTAGCGGATTCTCCGTGATGGGTGGAGGGGAGCAATCCAATACGGCCACCTTCTTCGTGATCCTAAAGAACTGGAACGAACGTAAAGGTAAGGAGCATACGGCAGAGGCCGTGACCAACCGTTTCAACCGGGAGGCATCGGCTATCCAAGAAGCGCAGGTATTCGGTATGGTACCGCCAGCTATCCCGGGGTTGGGCGCTTCGGGCGGCTTGCAACTGCAATTGGAGGATCGTAAGAACCTAGGTCCGACGGAGATGCAGCATGCCGTGGAGACATTGCTGGCCAGCTACCGCTCGAAACCGCAATTGCTGAACCTTTCTTGTATGTATCAGGCCAATACCCCGCAGTATCTACTGAAGATAGACCGGGATAAGGTGCAGATGCTCGGTCTTCAGTTGAATCAAGTATTCTCCACGCTCAGCTATTATATGGGAGCGGCGTACGTGAACGATTTCGTGGAGTTCGGACGTATTTACCAAGTTAAGATCGAGGCGAACGGAGAGGCGCAGAAAGTGATCGATGATGTACTCCGTTTGAGTCTGGCGAATAGTAAAGGAGAGATGGTACCCTTCTCCTCTTTTATCGAATTAGACGAGCAATTGGGATTAGACCAGATCAACCTATATAATATGTATTCATCGGCGGCTATTACTTGTATCGCCAACCCGAAATATAGTTCCGGAGAAGCGATCCTAGCGATGGAGGAGCTGATACAGGAACAATTAGGTGATAATTTTGGATATGAATGGACCTCGGTCGCTTATCAAGAGACGAAAGCAGGATCTACGACGGTGATTATTTTCGCCATGGCGTTGCTAGTCGCTTTCTTGGTTCTCTCGGCTCAATATGAGAGCTGGACAAGTCCGTTGGCGGCTATCATGGGTTTGCCGATCGCCTTGTTGGGAGCTATTATCGGCTGCTGGGTGATGGGGGTTCCGGTAAGCGTATATACCCAGATCGGTATTATCTTATTGATCGCCTTGTCCGCCAAGAATGGTATCTTGATCGTAGAGTTCGCCCGGGATTTCCGAAAGGAAGGTAATCCGATACGGGATTCCGCCTTGGAAGCCGGACACGTTCGTTTACGTCCGATCCTGATGACCTCGTTCGCCTTTGTATTGGGTGTCATGCCTTTGCTTTTCGCTACCGGAGCGGGAGCGGCCAGCCGTATATCCTTAGGTGCGGCGGTAGTATTCGGTATGGCTATCAATACGATATTCGCCACGATGTTCATCCCTAACTTCTATGAACTGATGCAGACCATCCAAGAGAAATGGCTGGATAAAGGAAAGAAGACGGATGTTACGCCTAAACAATAGAAAGTTTCCAATCCTCTAATGAGGCAAAAAGAGAATAGCCATGGGTTTAGCCATGGCTATTCTTTTTTACTCCCTTCAGATACATTATTATATATTCTATGATTGGAATTAGGCGATTCCCAACAACTCTACCTCAAATATTAATGTGGAGAAAGCAGGGATCGGACCCGAGGCACGATTACCATAACCAAAATTGTAAGGGATATAGATTATCCATCTATCCCCTACCCGCATTTCTTGAAGAGCCAATTGCCAGCCTTCAATCACTTGGTTCAAGCGAAAGGCTTCCGGGCAACCCCGTTTCCATGAGTTATCAAATTCCCTTCCGTTAATCAACGTTCCTTTATAATGTACGGAAACGACGCTTTCCCGATTAGGAGAGACTTTGCCTGTACCCGCTTGTATTACCTTATATAATATACCACACGGTAATGTCCGGATTCCCTCTTCCGAAGCGATCTCGTCCAAATACAATAGATTCTTCTCTTTGTACTCCTCTTTTCTACTCATATATATTACATTATCTTACATTTAGCTCCGCAAATGTAGCAAATAGAAATAGAAACGCAATGGCATGGTAACACAATAGACATGCCAAACGTTCAAATACTATCATTATATGAATCTGATTCCCGCTTTTTTTATCATAGATCAAGAAAACATAGGAATCCGCAAAAAACATGCTATAAAACATACCACGTATGGAATAACGCCGTATATTTGTGTCGTAAAACATAATTGTAAAGCAAATATGGTAAAGAGATTGTTTAAACGTTACATCGATTTGCTAGGGTTTCAACCTTGGACAATTTGGGTTTACCGCATGTGGTAAACCTCACGATGAAAAAGAGGAAGGTTTAGGTTAAGGTTATCAGAAGTCCGGGATTAGGTTAGTAATAGGTTAAAAGGTTAAAGGTTTAGGTTTTCAATTCATTCGTTACTCGGACTTCAAAAGTTATGTGAGATTTAGAACGTGTCGAAAGGCACAGATTTATTAATTAAAAAGAAAATGAGCTATGAAAAGTTTTATTAGACATTTTTTGGATAGCTGCTTGAGATCACTCGCTGCTATCGGTCAGTCGGAGTTAACGAAATGGGGTTACAATAAATAAGTAACACCCCATTTTACCGGGAAGGTGAACATTTGATTTTTTCAAACCATACCGCGGTTGCTTGGCATCTTGCCAGACAACCGCTTTTTTGTATCCATACCTTTTAAACAAGGTATCTTAGTTTCATAGAGAAAGTATCCTAAGTTCATTGGCGAAGTATCTTAGGTGTATGGGGCGATGAAACTAAGATACTTTTATAACTCATGCGCCTATCCCCACTGAGTTTCTACTACCCGTCTATATATTTATAGATATTAACTATTTGACAACTGTCTAACAACATCTTATTTTTGTCAGGAAGTTAAAAACAATTGTTGTTTCTAAACAGTTTTATTTAAAGATTACTTTATCTAAAATTCTTTATTGCGACATAAAAACTAAAGTTATGGAAGACAAAAAACTAACTGCCGCCAACGGGCGCCCTGTTGCGGACAATCAGAACGTACAAACAGTGGGGCCACGTGGCCCGATGGTATTACAAGACCCTTGGTTCATTGAGAAGCTAGCGCACTTCGACCGTGAAGTGATCCCAGAAAGACGCATGCACGCCAAAGGTTCCGGCGCATTCGGTACCTTTACCGTTACACATGATATCACAAAGTATACGAAAGCGGCTATTTTCAGCGAGGTAGGCAAGAAAACTGACTGCTTTGTCCGTTTCTCCACCGTAGCCGGAGAGCGTGGAGCAGCCGACGCAGAGCGTGATATCCGTGGATTCGCCATGAAATTCTACACAGAGGAGGGTAACTGGGACTTGGTAGGTAACAACACCCCCGTATTCTTCTTGCGTGATCCCCTAAAGTTCCCGGACTTGAATCATGCGGTCAAACGTGACCCGAAAACGAATCTACGAAGCGAGGATAACAACTGGGATTTCTGGACTTTGCTTCCCGAGGCCCTGCATCAAGTAACGATTACGATGAGTTCTCGCGGCATTCCTTACTCTTATCGACATATGCATGGTTTCGGTAGCCATACGTACAGTTTTATCAACAATAAGAACGAACGTATCTGGGTGAAGTTCCATCTCAGAACCCTGCAAGGTATCAAGAACTTGAGTGACGAGGAAGCGGCTGCGATCATCGCCAAGGATCGTGAATCCCATCAGCGTGATTTGTTCGAGAGTATCGAGCGTGGGGACTTCCCGAAATGGAAATTCCAGATCCAATTGATGACTGAGGAGCAGGCTGAGACCTATCCGATCAACCCGTTCGACCTCACGAAAGTATGGCCGCATAAGGACTTCCCGTTAATGGATGTCGGTATCCTCGAGTTGAACCGTAATCCGGAGAATTATTTCCAAGACGTGGAGCAAGCCGCATTCAACCCGATGAATACTGTCGAAGGTATCGGCTTCTCCCCAGACAAGATGTTACAAGGTCGTCTATTCTCTTATGGCGACGCCCAGCGTTACCGCCTTGGCGTGAACCTAGAGCAGATCCCGGTGAACAAGCCCCGCTGTCCGTTCCATGCCTATCACCGTGACGGAGCGATGCGTGTAGACGGAAACTATGGAGCCGCAAAGGGTTACGAACCTAACAGCTTCGGCGAATGGAAAGACTCTCCCGAGAAGAAGGAACCGCCTTTGAAAGTACACGGGGATGTTTATAATTACAACGAGCGTGAGTATGATGATGATTATTACAGCCAACCGGGTGCCTTATTCCGTTTGATGCCGCCGGAAGAGCAACAATTGTTATTCGGAAATACCGCCCGTGCGATGGGTAACGCCCAACTGTTCATCAAGCAACGCCACGTACGCAATTGCTACAAGGCAGACCCTGCTTACGGTAAGGGAGTAGCTGAAGCTCTAGGAATCAGCTTGGAAGAGGCCTTGAAAGAAGACCGATAAAGTAGTAAGGCTACGATAGAAAGCGATAAAAGAGGGATAACCCCAGTAATCCTATGGATGAACGGGTTATCTCATTCTTTTTTAGTAGGATAAGAGAGGATATGCCATGAGACCCCGATACTGATAAGCCCTAACAAAGCTTTCACCCACCAATAGCCGACTAGCAAAAGGGAAGTAATGATCGTAGATAGCCACATGATAGCGATCGTGATAATCTTGGAACGCAAAGGAATAGCCTTATCTTCCACAAAGCCCTTAATATGCGGCCCGAAATAACGATTGCTCATCACCCGGTTATAAAGTCTCTCCGAGCTACGGACATAAAACCAACAAGTCAGTAACCAAAAAGGAGTGGTCGGGAGCAAAGGGACAAAGATGCCGATCGCTCCCAATATGAGAAAAAACGTTCCTAACGTAATGTATATGATACGTCTCGTCCCGTTCATCAGCCAACCGTATATTCTGCGATTTGCTTGAAACCGTTCAAGAAGTCCGTTATATTCATCCGTTTCTTTCCGGCAAGTTGCAAGGAATGCAATCGAAGGAAACCATCCTTCACGGCCACATCGATATACGATTTATGATCTGTATGGATAGAACCTACCGGGAAGTTATGCGTTGCCGGACGCTTCTTCGTCTGGTAAACCTTCAAGACCATACGTTTGCCATCCGCTGAGATCAATTCCGTCCAAGCGGCAGGATAAGGAGAAAGCCCACGGACGAAATCATAGATCTTCTTCACCGGTTGGTTCCAGTCGATATGACAGGTATCTTTGAAGATCTTCGGGGCCGGACGCAACTCGGCGGCATCCTTATAGAACTCCTCTTGAGGGATAGCGTCTGTTTTTCCATCCAACAGTAAGTCCACGGTCTCGGTAACCAACCCCGCCCCCATCGCCATCAAGGCATCGTGAACGGTTTCTACATCGTCGGTATCAGCAATCGGCAGATGTTTCTGACGGATGATCTTACCCGTATCAATCTCATGCGTAAGAAAGAAAGTAGTCACGCCGGTCTCCGTATCACCATTGATAACCGCCCAGTTGATCGGAGCGGCGCCCCGGTATTGCGGAAGCAAGGAGGCATGCAGATTAAAAGTTCCCAGACGGGGCATATTCCAGACCACCTCCGGCAGCATACGAAACGCCACCACGATCTGCAAATCCGCCCGCAAGGCACGCAGTTCCTCTAAAAATGCCTCGTCCTTCAATTTCTCTGGCTGCAAGACCGGAAGACCCACCGATACGGCATATTGCTTCACAGCGCTCGGCTGAAGCACGCTACCATGACGCCCCATTGGCTTATCCGGCATCGTAATGACACCTACCACATTATATCCACCTTCTACCAAGGCACGCAGGCTCTCCACGGCGAAATCGGGAGTGCCCATATATACGATTCGTAAATCCTCTTTCTTCATATACAATAAATTGGATCTGTTTTTAACAAGTTAGTCCCCGGAAAAGTTATCGACCAATACCTCCCGATAGGAATTAAATATCTTCGATTTCGACATAAAGCCGATATAATGGCCATTCTCATCGACCACCGGAAGATTCCACGCTTTCGTATCATCAAACGTCTGCATGATCTGATCCATCGGTGTGTTGATTACGATCTTGGCCGGGGCGGAAACCATGAACTTCGATACATGGAAACGATTATACAACTCCGGACGGAACATGATATTCCGGATATTATCCAGCAAGACGATACCCAGCAACACGCCCCGCTCGTCCACGACAGGAAAGGTGTTACGTCCGCTTCGGGAAATGACCTTTACCATATCGCCCAACGTCATCTCCGGAGACACCATCTGGAAATCTTTCTCGATCACGCTATCCGCCCGTAGCAAGGTAAGCACCGCCCTATCCTTATGGTGCGTCAGCAACTCGCCTTTCTGCGCCAAACGCATGGAGTAGATGCTATGAGGCTCGAACATAAGGATCGTGATATAGGAACTGATCGAGACGATCATCAAGGGGAGGAACAAATCATACCCACCCGTCAGCTCGGCAATCAAGAAAACCCCGGTCAAAGGAGCGTGCATCACCCCGGACATAATGCCCGCCATACCCAGCAAAGCGAAATTCTTCTCTGAGATATACATCGTGAACGGGAAATAATTAGACGTATGCGCAAAGATAAAACCGGCGATACAGCCCAGATACAAACTAGGAGCGAAGATACCACCGCAACCCCCTCCGGCATTCGTGGCGCTGGAAGCGAATACCTTCGTAAGCAAGATCAAGGTCAAGAAGATCAAGACCCCGAAATACGTATCGTTCAGATCGTAAAACAAACTCTTGTCCATGATATGCGAGAACTGCCCGTTCAGCAACGAGCCGATCGTATCATAGCCCTCACCATATAGTGGGGGGAACAGGAATATCAAGATACTCAGCATCACGCCGCCCAACATGAACTTCTTCCAATACGTACCCAACTTCCGGTACATCCCTTCCACCTTGTTCATCACACGGGTAAAATAAAGGGATACCAATCCGCAAAAAACACCCAGCAAGAGCACGTAAGGAATACGCTCGATCTCGAATGCCTCGGTCTGAGAAAACTTAAACATGGCCTCGGTACCGGTAAAGATATAAGACATCGTAGCCGCCGTCACCGACGAGATCAGCAAAGGAAGCACGGAAGTCATCGTAAGGTCCAGCATCAATACCTCGATCACGAACACCAACCCGGCGATAGGCGCCTTGAAGATACCGGCGATCGCTCCGGCGGCACCACATCCCACGAGCAACATCAACGTCTTCTGCTCCATCCTGAACACCCGTCCCAGATTAGAACCGATAGCCGCCCCTGTCAATACGATAGGAGCCTCCGCCCCGACCGATCCACCAAAGCCGATCGTCACGGAACTGGCTACGATAGACGTCCATGTATTATGCGGCTTGATACGGCTCTTTCGTTGCGAGATGGCATACAAGATCTTCGTCACCCCATGGCCGATATCGTCACGCACGATATATTTCACGAACAAGCCGGCCAACAAGATACCGATCACCGGATAAAGCAAATAGAGATAGTTCACGCCATCAGCACTGAAATTACCCGTCAATACATGTTGTATGAAATGGATCAATTGTTTCAATATGATAGCGGCCGCAGCTGTGCAAATTCCCACGATAAAGCTGATAATAAGGATAAAATGCTTCTCCTTGATGCGCTTTTCCCGCCATAACAACAATTTATAGAATAACCCTTCGTTAGCCATTTTAAATACCTTTACCTGTAAACACTGTTTTAACTGTATAAATGAGAATCGTTATGTCCAGAATCAAGGACATATTCTCATAGTATAATATATCATATTCCAAGCGCTCGATCATCTCATCCACACTGCCGGCATATCCATATTTCACCATACCCAACGAGGTGATTCCCGGACGTACGTTATGCAGCAGATAGTAGAAGGGGGCTTTCCTCACGATCCGCTCGATGAAATATTTACGTTCCGGACGGGGGCCAACTAGCGACATATCCCCTTTCAGCACGTTCCAGAACTGCGGTAACTCGTCCAAGCGGTATTTCCGCATCACCCGTCCGAAGGGAGTGATACGGGAATCGTCCTCGGAAGAGAGCAACGGACCTTCTTCCTCGGCGTTCGTATACATCGTACGAAACTTATAGATCATGAAAGGCTCGCCCATGTATCCGATCCGTTCCTGACTGAAAAACACCGGGCCGGGGGAATCCCGCTTCACCCGCCAAGCGATATACAGGAACAAGGGAGATAAGAGCACCAAGAAAATCAGAGATAACATCTTATCCATAAAGAGCTTTACATTCTGCTCGATGGGCAAGAAGTTGTTATCCGTCACGTCCACCAGCGGAACGCCCTTTATCGCCTTGATCTTTACTTGCGATAATGAACTGGATTTATCCGCCAATATCTTGATCGGCCGTTTATAGCAATATAACGAATACAGGATATCCATCAAACGGCTATTATCCACCGTCTCCAAGGCGACAACCAGCTCATCCACCTTTTTCTCCTCTACAATCACCGGCAAAGATTCCAGCCTACCGATCACACGATCTCCGGCGACCCCGCCTTTTTTCTCCGTACCATCGGAGACAAAACCGACGATATTATAACCCAACCCATACAGGTCGTCGGCAATACACGCCGCCTTCTTCCCCGCCCCAATCATCAATACGTTCAACGCCCATTCCCTGCACTTTATCTTCCGTAACCCGGCCTGCGTAATCAATAACCGGGGAATATACGTCAAGACAAACTGTAATCCCCATAAAGAGAAAAACATATCATAATACACATGATAGGAACGGGGCAAGTCATTCAGCACTAAGGCAAAAAACAAGATCACGACACCGATCGACACGCTCCCAAGGGTAGAGAACAACTCAGTAAGCCTCGACTTACCGAACGGTTTATTATAATAACCGGAAAACCAATATAATACGAACCAGAAAAACGGGATCAATAGCTGCCCCTTCAACGAGGGGATATGCAGCAAAAAGGCCCCGACGGTATCAAACCCTTCATACACCGCCACCTCCTCATAGCGTATCAGGTTAAATAATAACCAGACTACCGACGACGCTATAAAATCCGAGACAATATATTTTCCGGCTTGTACGCTTTTCTTCATCCTTATCTAATTACCTGCACAAGCCCACCGGCTCCTAGCTTGATAATGCCGGACGGAGCGGCCTTGCTCATATCGTCCTGACGATAACTCACGATATAATCCACACCCTCCTTGATCACCTCCGATACCTCGCTGAAATTAGCGGGAGAAGGCTCGCCGCTTACGTTGGCGGAAGTAGAGACCAAGGGTTTACGGAAGCGCTCGCACAATTTCTTGGAGAACTCCTCGTTCGTGATGCGGATACCCACGCTACCATCGGCTCCCAATAGATTTGTCGCCAAGTTCTTGGCACTTGAGTAAATGATGGTCAACGGCTTATCAGACACGCTAATCAAATCCCAAGCGATATCGGGAACATCCGACACGTACCTATCCAATTTAGCCTCGCTGTCCATCAAGACCAACATAGCCTTATTGTCTGCCCTTCGCTTTAGCTCGTACACTCTTTGTACGGCTTTTTCATTGGTAGCGTCGCAACCAATTCCCCAGATAGTGTCTGTAGGATAAAGTATTATGCCGCCTGCGGCCATTACTTCGCAAGCTTTTTTAATATCTTCCGTCATTGTATTTTATAATATTTAGGCAAATGTACGAATCATTCTCCTACTTCAAAAAAATAATAACAAAAAAACTATTTTCTTTAAGCCATACCGGATATACCATATTTAATTTCTAACTTTACAGGTTGAAATATATTGCGGAAATCTCGCCTTTGTCATACGGTAGATTAAGGATGACAAGGTATCCGTAGTATCAGGCAAGCAAAAAAGAAAAAAACAATATATAATGATTAACAAATGGAACTTTCAAACCCCATCAGAAGAAGAGTTACATAAGAGAGACCAATTGGTGGCTGAATTAGGATTCAGCCCGGTGATCTGTCTCTTGCTCGTTCAACGAGGTATCACTTCGATCGAAGAGGCGAAGAAATTCTTTAAACCCAGCTTGAACGATTTGCACGACCCGTTCCTTATGCCGGATATGGATAAGGCGGTGAGGCGCTTGAACAAAGCCTTGGGGAATAAAGAAAAGATTTTGATCTACGGCGATTACGACGTGGATGGAACGACAGCGGTATCGCTCGTCTTCAAGTATTTAAGACCTTACTCGTCTACCTTGGATTTCTATATCCCAGATCGATACGACGAGGGGTACGGTATCTCTTACAAGGGTATCGATTATGCCGCCGAGAACGGCGTGTCGCTGGTTATCTCGCTGGATTGCGGTATCAAAGCGATCGAGAAGATCGAGTACGCCAAGGAGAAAGGTATCGACTTTATTATTTGCGACCACCATATGCCGGACACCACTTTGCCGGACGCTGTCGCCGTATTGGATGCCAAGCGCTCGGATTCTATCTATCCGTATGAGCATTTATCGGGTTGCGGAGTGGGATTCAAGTTCATGCAGGCGTTCGCCAAGAGTAATAATTTCCCGTTCTCGGATCTGGAGAAGTTGTTGGAACTGACGGCGGTCAGTATCGCCTCGGATATCGTCCCGATTACGGGAGAGAACCGCATCCTCGCCTATTACGGGCTGAAGCAATTGAACAGCAACCCCAGCCTCGGGCTGAAAGGGATCATCGATATCTGCGGATTGACCGGAAAGGAGATCACGATCAGTGATATCGTATTCAAGATCGGTCCCCGTATCAACGCTTCCGGCCGTATGATGAACGGGAAGGAGGCGGTGGAACTGCTACTGTCCAAGGATAGCGCCAGTGCCCGGGAGAAGAGCGAGAGCATCAACCAATATAATGAGGAACGCCGGGAATTAGACAAGAAGATCACCGACGAGGCGAACGCTGTCATCGACGAAGTAGAGAACATGGATGACCGGAAGGCGATCGTGGTGTATAACCCGGGATGGCACAAAGGCGTGATCGGTATCGTAGCGTCCCGTTTGACCGAGAAGTATTACCGTCCGGCGGTCGTTCTTACCAAATCGTCCGAGTTGATCACCGGATCGGCACGTTCCGTAACGGGTTTCGATATTTACAAGGCGATAGAGAGTTGCCGGGATTTATTGGAGAATTTCGGGGGACATACCTACGCCGCCGGGCTTTCCCTTCGGGAGGAGAACCTAGAGGCATTCACCGAGCGTTTCTTGAAGATCGCATCCGAAGAGATCATACCGGAACAGATGATCCCACAGATCGATATCGACGCTATCTTGGATTTGAAAGAGATCAACCAGAAGTTCGTGAACGACCTAAAGAAGATGAGCCCGTTCGGGCCGGACAACCAGAAGCCTGTATTCTGCTCGCTTGGCGTAAAGGACTACGGTACCAGTAAGCTCGTGGGTAAGGAACTGGAGCATCTCAAGCTGGAATTGATCGACGGAAACTCAAGCACCCCCATGCACGCCATCGCTTTCGGCATGCACAGGCACAACGACCATATCAAGAGTATGAAGCCTTTCAACATCTGCTACACGGTGGAGGAGAATACCTACAACGGCAACACCTCTATCCAGCTGATGATCAAAGACATCAAACCCGACGATATATGAGGAGGACAGGTGGACGTCTACCATAAGATATTAGAGAAGTATTGGGGATACCCTGCTTTTCGCCCCTTGCAGGAGGATATTATCCATTCCGTCTGTGCCGGAAAAGATACGCTTGGGCTGATGCCTACAGGTGGTGGTAAATCCATCACCTTTCAGGTGCCGGCCTTGGCGATGGAAGGGATTTGCATCGTCGTCACTCCCTTGATCGCCTTGATGAAAGACCAAGTGGAGAACTTACGCCGGGTCGGCATCAAGGCTACGGCTATTTATTCGGGCATGAGCCGGCAAGAGATTATCACGCAACTGGAGAATTGTATCTTCGGAGGGTATAAGTTTTTGTATGTCTCCCCGGAGCGGCTTAGTACGGATATTTTCCGGATCAAGATGGAGGCCATGCAAGTTTGTCTGCTAGTGATCGACGAGAGTCACTGTATCTCGCAATGGGGATATGATTTCCGTCCTTCTTACCTCAATATCGCTGAGATCCGGGACTTATTGCCGGGTGTTCCGGTATTGGCCTTGACCGCCACGGCTACCCCGGAAGTGGTGAATGACATACAAGAGCGTCTGCGGTTCAAGGAGAAGAACGTATTTCAAAAGAGCTTCGCCCGCAAAAATCTGGCTTATATTGTCCGGAAGACGGAAGATAAGTTAAATACACTCGTTTATATATTGGGAAAAGTTCCGGGTACGGCCATCGTATATGTCCGCAACCGGAAACGCACCAAGGAGATCGCCGTCATGCTGCAACAGGCGGGTATCTCCGCCGATTTCTTCCATGCCGGATTAAACCGTGACGAGAAAGAACTACGTCAGGCCCGTTGGAAAAGCAACGAGTGCCGGGTAATCGTATCGACCAACGCTTTTGGTATGGGTATCGATAAGCCGGACGTGCGATTGGTCGTGCATATGGATATGCCGGGATCGTTGGAGGAATATTATCAAGAGGCCGGACGCGGGGGACGTGATGAGAAGAAAGCCTTCGCCGTGGCTCTTTGTTCCTCCACGGATAGCGCCAAGCTAAAGAAACGGCTGGCGGATGAGTTTCCGGACAAGGAGTTTATCTACCGGGTCTATGAGGCGTTGGGTAATTATTACCAGATCGCCGTAGGGTACGGGCTAGATACGGTACACGATTTCTCATTGACGGATTTCTGTTCCGCTTATAAGTTCTCTTTATTGCAAGCGCATCATGCCTTGAAGATCCTTGGGCTATCGGGCTATATCGAATATACGGAGGAGGTAGACAACGCTTCCCGCCTGATGTTCACAGCTACCCGTGACGAGCTTTACAGGTATTTAAGTGAGAACAAGCGAACGGATGAGGTGATTCAGACAATCTTGCGTTCTTACACCGGGTTATTCGCAGATTATGTTTATATAGATGAGAGCGTAATCGCCACCCGTGCGAGAGTGACACCTCACGAGGTGTATGAGACCTTGGTAGGTTTATCCAGATACCGGATCGTAAACTACATCCCGCATAAGAAAACCCCGTTGATTATCTATACCCAGACCCGGGAGGAACAGCGGTACCTTTCCATACCCCGCTCGGCGTATGAGGAACGCAAGGAGCGTTTCGGGAAACGGATCGAGAAGGTGCTGGAATATATCAACGAGGAGCGGGTATGCCGTAGCCGCATGCTCCTATCCTATTTCGGCGAGGAAGATTCCGCCCCTTGTGGCTGTTGCGACGTATGCCTATCGAAGCATGAATCACAGCTTATGAATTGGGAATTCAACGCTATCCGGGAAAGTCTCATAAAGATATTGGCCGGGGAATCCCCTATCCCCGTGAAAGAACTTATTGAGAAATTACCTTTCCCTCAAGAGAAAATCCTCACGGCCATCCGCTTTCTGGCGGATCAAGATCCCCGATTCACATTAAGCGACGGCTATCTATCGCACGAGGATTCAGCAAAATAGCACGATGCCCATCGTAAGCTCCTTAGAATGCCCATTGTTAGCTTGCTAGAATGCCCATCATAAGGAGCTTACAATGGGCATTCTAATAAACCATGTATCACCGCTTATAATTACTCCGATTAGATACTTGTTTTTCCGTCGGGAAATCAGCGGGAACCTTTTGGGTTACCTTGCCGGTAGCGGCCCATTCCGCACCTCTTAACAAGGTAATCTGGAAGCCGGCGCATTGCATAGCCGGACAATTCTCTACCGTTTCCCCCGCGTGCCCTAACATCGTATGAAATATACGGGCATTCCCATAATCAACCGTAAAGATCAACGGCTCCTCACGGCCGGAACCTCCGGTCTCCTTATCCGAATAAGCCGTATACAAGCAATCCTTTATATTTCCCGGGCCACGCATACGATCATATAACTCATCCTGCGCATGTTTCCATTTATTCGGCAGCCCCTTCATGATCGGATGCTCATGGTTCCGGGCATTCAGCACATACTCATGCTGCTTGCCATGAGAGCCACCCACGCCCGCCGAGCTATCCTTTATCAACTTACCATCGCTCCAATATACATAGGGTCCCGCTTTCTCATCCCGGTTCTCCCAACCGCCCAAGGCACAAATCTTATTGTATTCCGGCCAGTTCACGAAGGCGTTATCAGCGGCATGATAGACCACGACACCTCCACCTCCTCGCACATATTCCAAGAAACGACGGTTTGTCTCCTCCGGCCAAGCATCCCCATTATAATCCAGCACCACCAGCTCGTAAGGACTGAAATCCAAGACAAAGCCGGACATATCCTTCCCTGCCTCCGGAGAGACCGCGAAATCCACGGAGAAGCGTCCCGAGTTCTCCAATATCTGTTTAAGCACCACATGGCTCACCTGCCAATTATGGTTATTCTGCCCCGTTATTAATAACGTCTTGATCGGCTTACGGGCCGACATGCCGCATACAACCAGTAAAGCGGCCAAAAGGAAAACGACCTTCCTACAAAATACATGTCTCATGGTATGAATCAGATTTAAGTAAACAATTGATTATCCGTCTTTATTTATCATAACAAAGGGAAGCGGCACCGAATAGCCCCGGATTCTCCAGCTTAGAGAAACGTATCTTCAAGTTCTTGATAGAGTTCGGATAAGCGAAATCCTTCAAGTCCTCATACATGCTCTCCTCAAACAACTCATGGGCGGCGGTCACCGAGCCTCCGAAGACGATCATCTCCGGATCTACCGTCAATACCACGATCTTGATAGCGGCGGCCACATGTACGCCCAACTGCCGGTAAGCCTCCAGCGCCTGCTCGTCCTTCCGCATCGCACGGGTGTACATCTCCTTCCCATCCACGCCCCATACGTTCATGAAATAGGAACCGCTACAGAAATATTCCAAGATCTGTCCTTGGTAGGGAATCATGCCAAATTCTCCCGAGCCACAATTAGCGTCGGCCAACAGCTTGCCATTCTGGATAATTCCACCCCCCAAGCCCGTACCCAAGGTGAGGCCCACGAAGTTATCAACCGTCTTTCCTTCGCCAAAGATACGCTCACCCAGAGCGAAGCAATTCGCGTCGTTATCCACATAAACCGGCACGGAGAAGCAAGCCTCCAAGATCTCCTTCAAATGTACCTCCTCCCAATGCGGGATATTCACCACGTTATATACGATCCCCTTCTCACGATCCACCACGCTCGGCACACCGATACCGATAGCTACCACACTCTCGTCCCACACGGAACGGATCACCTCTATCAAAGCCTCCAATGTCTCCTCGCAATCCGCGGCGTCCTTGGGAGTCGGGGCGCTCCCCTGAGCCACTAATCGATCCCCTACGATACGGCCGGCACGCATATTCGTCCCCCCTAAATCCACTCCGATATAAGCGTTTTTCTTCTCTACACTCATTCTTTCCACGATATTAATTAGATTATACTCCCACAAAGCTAACAAAAAAGGCAATGTTACGAATAACATCACCTTTTAAACTGATAAATTTAATACATCTATGCTTTTTATTTTCCCCGGCGTCAACTCCATCCAGCACGTATACCGACATCGCCTCACGCCTACGCTCGCATAGGCCAACGTCGATATACGTGTGAGGCAATGCCGATATACGTGTAAGACGGCACCATTATAACTACCGCATCAAGCGAAGAACAAGATCAATAATTGCGCCGTAAGTACCCTCAAGAACATGGTCAAGGGGTATACCGTAGCGTAACCTACGGAAGGAGCGTCGTTTCCAGCCGTAGCGTTCGAGTAAGCCAAAGCGGGCGGATCCGTCGTACTACCGGCGATCAAGCCCATTAAGGTGAAATAATTGATCTTATAGAAATAACGGCCTACACAACCGATGATCAGCAAAGGAATCGTTGTGATAATGAAACCGTAACCGATCCAAGCGAATCCACCATTGTTCACGATCGTATCCACAAAACCATCGCCGGCACTGATACCCACACAAGCGAGGAAGAGGGTGATACCGATCTCACGCAACATCAAGTTAGCGCTCTGGGTCGTATAGGTAACCAGCTTATAACGGTAACCAAAACGGCTAATCAAGATCGCCACGATCAACGGACCTCCCGCCAAACCTAACTTAACCGGTTGCGGAATGCCCGGGAACGTGATAGGAATACTCCCCAAGACAATACCGAGGGCAATGCCGATAAAGATCGTGATCAAGTTCGGCTCGTTCAAGCGTTTCAAGGAGTTACCCAATACCTTTTCTACATTCGAGACAGCCGTCTCGGTACCCACCACATTCACACGGTCGCCCACCTGCAACGTCAGAGCCGGCGTAGCTACCAAGTCCACGCCCGCACGGTTGATACGGGTGATATTGATACCATATAATTTACGCAGTTTCAACTGTCCCAGCTTCTTGCCGTTCAACTCCGGTTTCGTGATCAAGATACGGCGGTTGATAAACTGGCTCTCCATACGAATCCATTGCTTGCGCTCCATATCGATCTCCTCGCCAATGAATGTCTTTACGGACTCGGCATCTTGATCGGTCGTGATCACGAAAATCTTATCATCCTCATTCAAGATCGTACCGGCGGAAGCGATCTCGATCTGCTTGTTATCATTACGCCATACACGGGAAATCACGAAATCCAGATGATCCATCAAACCGGATAACTCCCCTACCGTCTTACCGAAAACCGCCGGGTTCTTTACGACCAGCGAGATCGGTTTCGCCTCATTCGTATGCGAGGCATCCTCCTTATTCAAATCGTCATTCTCCTTATCGAAATTCACACGGAATACGTAACGTACGAAAATGATCGAAAGAATAATACCGATCACGCCCAGCGGATAAGCCACGGCGTAACCCAAGGCGATCGTATTATCTGAAACCCCGTACATATCGGAATAAGCCTGCTGAGCCGCACCTAATCCGGGGGTATTCGTCACCGCCCCCGATAAAATACCCACCATCGTAGGCATCGGAATACCTGTCACGAAATGCAATACCAAAGCCGTAGCCACGCCAAGGAAGACAATTCCACAGGCAAGCATATTCAACGTGATTCCACCCTGCCTAAAAGACGAGAAGAAACCCGGCCCGACTTGCATACCTACCGAATAAACAAATAAGATCAATCCAAATTCCTTAAAGAAATGAATCACATTGTGGTTAACCGTAAACCCCAAATGCCCTAAAATAATACCTACAAACAACACCAAGGTAATCCCAAGCGAAATCCCAAACACCTTTATCTTTCCCAACTGAATGCCGGCGGCAATCACGAAAGATAGTAAAAGGATAGAATGCCCGATACCTTCTCCCCATAATAAGTCGTTTATCCAATCCATGCTAAAATCTTTAAAAATCTTATTACCTATTAATAAAGACGCGAAGTTAGGCATTTACTTTGTGTTTTACAACATAACACCTATATTTACCTTCCAAATTAAAATTACATGAAAAAGATATATTACATTTTATCAGCACTGTTCCTTTGCGTGGTAGCCACCTCGGCGCAAGAAGCTGGAAAAACGGTAGTTATTAAAACCAATGTAGGTACTATGAAGGCCATCCTGTACGATGATGTGCCTAATCACACCCGTACTTTTATCGAACGGGCGAAACGGGGAGATTTCAACGGGACCTTATTCACCCGTGTCCTGCCGGAGTTTATGATCCAAGGAGGAGCCCCGGATTCCAAGAATGCTCCCGCCGGTGCCAAATGCGGCTTTGGCGATCCCTCCGCCGAGATCCTGCCCGAGATCAACGAGAAATATTTCCATAAGAAAGGAGCCTTGGCCGCTCCCCGCCAACCGGACGATGTCAACCCGCAAAAGAAATCGGACATGTCGCAATTCTTTATCGTGCAGGGGAAGGTCTATAGGGAAACCGAACTGGATACGTTAGAGCGTACCGCCAACTATCCGGCCCGGCAAAAGGCCCTGAAGGAGTTTTACGCGCCGGTCCGTGCCGAGTTGAATATGATAAAGATGAGTAACAAACGGGAATACCAGAAGCGATTGAGAATGATCAACGCCCAGATAGACTCCGTTATTCAAGCAACTCCCGGGCATTTGCTATTTACGGATGAGCAACGGAAGGCTTATACCACCGTAGGCGGTTGCCATCATCTAGACGGCACCTATACGATCTTCGGGGAGCTGACGGAGGGGTTCGACGTTCTGGATCAGATCGCTACCCAGCCGAAAGACCAGAATGACCGTCCGAAGAAAGACATCCGCATCCAAAGTATAACGATCGAATAATTCACCACTCCTATGTTAAAGAGAGATTTCATCATGGTACAGATCGAGGAACTGGGCAAAGTGATCGCCCAGATCATCTTCAATCGTAATTCCAACGATGGGGCACGCAAGAACCCCGAGTTAATCCAATCCGTCTACACATCCTTAAAACTGGATAACGATTTCTTGCTGAACACGCCTATCGACGGCATCCGCACTTATCTGGACGGTGATGATTCGTGCGGCCTCCAACGCATGGAGCTGGCGGCCAAGACCTTGCTGGAAGAAAGTTTCCTTTTGCCGGAGGCGCAAGGTAAAAAACTCCGGGCAAGAGCGAAAGAGCTATTGGAATATATCCAACGCAACGACACTACGTTCTCATTGGAACGAGTGGCGTTGCTGGAAGAGATAAATAACTATTGAATTGATTGCGGATCGATGGTAGGGCCTTCCACGACTAGAAGGCCCTTCTCATCGATTCGCATTTTATCGATGAATACGACCCGCTCATCCCCTGTCTTCTGGGTACGCCCGTGATAAACGCAATACATTTGTTTTCCGTCCTTCGACCAAGTAACGCTATTATGTCCGGTACCCGTGACGATACCGCCTTTTTCCACGTTCTTCTCCAGCACCGGATTATTAGATGCCTTCTCAAACGGTCCTAACGGATGTTCGGACACGGCATATCCCACCGCATAATTTGCCCCGCCAAAATAATTAGCGGAATACATCATATAATACAAGCCGTTGTGACGTAGCATGAAAGAGCCTTCCGTCCAACGACGTCCGACCTCCCCTTTGGTAACCGAGCGACTTTCCCATTCACTTTGCGCATCATCCAATTTTACGGGTGGACGCAGCAGAAGTACGGGTTCCCCAATTACGTGCGTAAGATCCTGAGCGACCTCCACCCCGTAAATCCAGCTTTCCTCAACGGAGTCGAACATGCCTTTCTTCTTTGCCTCATCGGCGATCTCGCTTTCTACCGGATGCTTATAGCAACAACGGGAATAATAGAGATAGGTACGGCCATCCTCATCCTCGATCAAGTTTCCGTCGATTACAGGATATCCCGGATCAAACAAAGGAGCATCGGCCAATTCCTTAAATGGTCCGGTCGGCTTATCCGACACAGCTACGCCGATACGGAAATTTTCCTCCTCGTTGGTCGGATTCTTCCGCCAATCCGCGCTGAAGAACATATAGAACTTCCCGTCACGCTCGTACACTTCCGGCGCCCAGAAATTAGCGATTGCCCAAGAATCGGGCGTATTGCCCCGATAAACCTGCCCTTCCGACTTCCAATGGATCAAATCATCGGAAGAATAGGCGCAAAAACCGTCTACAGCCCCGGCACCGGTACCATACATATAATAACGTCCGTCCGAGGCCAACAATACGTATGGATCGCCAAACTGGACCGACAAAGGATTACTGTACGTTAACTCGGGCTCTTCCGCGGCAGACTTCTTTCCCGTACAACCCGCATTCAAACACATAAGAACTCCCAGACAAAGGGATATTCCTATTTTCATACCACTTTTCATTTTTCTTATTTATTGGATTCTAAATTATACACTCCTTCCGCACAACGTTCCCCGTCGATGGCGGCGGATACGATTCCTCCCGCATACCCCGCTCCCTCACCGCAAGGGAAAAGACCTTTTACCGTGACGTGTTGATAGGTATCCCGATCACGGAGGATACGAACCGGAGCGGATGTACGGGTCTCTACGCCGATCATGGTTGCCTCGTTGGTCAAGAAGCCTCTAGAGACCTTACCGAAATAACGGAAACCTTCCCGCAGGCGACTGGTCACAAATTCCGGCATCCAAAAATGCAACGGAGAGGCCAGCAGACCCGGCGTATACGACGAAACCGGTAAATCGAAAGAGTTCTTCTTCCGCATGAAATCATCCATGCGCTGGGCGGGTGCCGTTTGCTTCATGCCTCCGTTTAGCCAGCAGACCTCTTCCAGACGTTCTTGAAAGGCCATCAACGCTAATGGGGAATCCGCATCTACCTTCTCGCCATTCCGAAGATAAAGCTCCTCCTGCCCTACCAGTTCGGAATAATCTTCAGGACGGATCTCTACCACCATCCCTGAGTTAGACCAGCGGGAACCCCGGTTGGAAGGCGACATTCCATTTACCACGACCTGCTTAGGTCCGCTCGCCGCAGGAACCACGAAACCTCCCGGACACATACAGAAGGAATAGACGCCCCGGTTATTCGCTTGCGTCACAAAACTATACTCTGCCGCAGGAAGATATTTCCCACGACCTTCTTTCCGATGATACTGGATTTGGTCGATCAATTCCTGAGGATGTTCCAGACGAACACCGACCGCGATCCCTTTCGCCTCGATCTGGATCTGGCGTTCGTATAAATAGTTATAGACATCACGGGCGGAATGGCCGGTAGCTAAGATAACAGGCCCGTAAAAGCTCTTTCCCGTATTCGTCTCGATGCCGATCACCTCGTTCTCTTTCATGATAAAAGCATCCATACGGGTCTCGAAATGTACCTCACCTCCGCATCGCTTGATTTGCTCCCGGATATTCTCGATCACACGGGGGAGCTTATCCGTTCCGATATGCGGATGGGCATCCGCCAAGATAGAGGGACTGGCCCCAAACTGGCAAAAGATATTCAGTATCTTATCTACCGAGCCTCTTTTCTTGCTACGGGTATACAGCTTTCCATCAGAATAAGCGCCGGCACCGCCCTCACCGAAACTATAATTTGATTCTCCGTTCACCTTATGCTCACGACTGATCAAGGCGATATCTTTCTTGCGTTCCCGCACGTCCTTACCTCGCTCGACGATGATGGGGCGCAAACCTAACTCTATCAAGCGCAAGGCAGCGAACAGACCTCCCGGACCGGCTCCTACGACGATCACAGGTTTCCCTGCCGAGACATCTTTATACTCTATCGATTGATATTCCGGCTCGCTGGGCATCTCGTTCATGAAAACACGCAGTTTCACGTTGACAAATATCGTTCGCTGGCGTGCGTCTATCGAACGTTTCAATACACGTACGGCCCGGATATTTTTCGGAGCCTCACCCGTCTCACGGGCTACTACTTGCCTTAGCGATTGCTCATTAACAGCCTCTTCCGGCAATATCCTGAGTTGTAATTCTTTTATCATTGTTTATTATATATTAACCGAATAGTTGCCGAAAGGCTTCCTCCACTTTCTTTACCTGTACGATTTGGATCTTACTTTTCGCCGTATCGAAACCTTTTAGATTATTATGCGGAATGATAATCCGGGAGAAACCCAGCTTCTCCGCCTCCAAGATACGTTGCTCAATACGGTTGACCGGACGGATCTCTCCGGACAAGCCTACCTCTCCGGCCATACAAATACCCGGCTCGATGCTGATATCCAAGCTAGAGGAAAGGATGGAACTGATTACCGCCAAATCGATAGCCGGATCATTCACTTTCAAACCTCCGGCGATATTCAGGAAAACATCTTTCTGGATCAACTTAAAACCCGCCCTTTTCTCCAATACCGCCAATAACATATTCATTCGGCGTAAATCGAATCCGGTGGCGCTACGTTGCGGCGTACCGTAAACCGCCGAGCTGACCAAGGCTTGCGTCTCGATCAAGAAAGGACGTACCCCCTCGATAGCGGCGGCGATGGCGACACCGCTCAGTCCCTCATGATTCTGGGTTAATAATAACTCGGATGGATTGCTGACCTCACGAAGCCCGTTCTGGCGCATCTCGTAAATCCCTAGTTCCGCCGTACTGCCAAAACGGTTCTTGATGCTCCGCAGGATACGATACATATAATGCTGATCGCCCTCAAACTGCAACACCGTATCCACGATATGCTCCAATACCTTCGGACCGGCGATACTGCCTTCCTTATTGATATGGCCGATCAATAAGACCGGGACACCGCTTTCCTTGGCGTATTTCAAGATAGCGGCGCTACACTCGCGTACTTGGGAAACACTGCCGGGGGAAGATTCCACGACTTCCGTAAAGATGGTTTGTATGGAATCTATGATCATCAAGTCCGGCTGGATATTGGCCGCTTGCGTAAAAATCTGTTCCAGATGTGTCTCGCATAAGATGAAACAGTTCGGATTATCATGCGATAATCGGTCCGCCCGGAGTTTCAACTGGCGACTGCTCTCCTCGCCCGAGACATATAGGGTTTTCAAGCCTGTCAAGCCCAACACGGTTTGCAAGACCAAGGTGGATTTTCCGATTCCCGGCTCTCCCCCGATCAAGACCAAAGAGCCTTTTACCAAGCCTCCGCCGAGGACCCTGTTTAATTCATCATCTTTTAAATCGATACGGGCCTCCTCTTCCGTCGTTATATCACGCAATAACACCGGACGGATCTTATTGCCCTCCATAATACCGGGAACTGGCCGCTTCACGGCAGGCTCCTTCGTTACGATCTCCTCCACATAGGTGTTCCACTCCCCACAATTCGGGCATTTACCCAGCCATTTCGGGGAATCAGCGCCACAGTTAGAGCAGACATATACGGTTTTTGTTTTCGCCATTCTATCTTGAATTTGGCGTAAAGATACAAAAAACTACTTTTCCCCTACTACAACGATCTTCTTTCCGATACCGCAGCCCTTCTTAATTTCCGGGCTACCTTTCTCCTTATACAAGAATCCGCGGAACATACCGCCACTGTTATAAGGCATGGCGATATTTCCTAGTTTATCCACGGCGATCAAGCCGCCGTTGCCGGCGTTCGTATTCAATTCCGTATGGATGATATAATCTGCCGCTTTCTCTACGCTTTCCTTAAGGTATTTATAGCGGGCACACACATCGAACGCTACCGCATGACGGATAAAATACTCGCCATGCCCCGTACAGGAGACGGCGCAACTGTTATTATCCGCATACGTTCCCGCCCCGATCACGGGCGAATCACCGATACGCCCCCAACGTTTCTTGAACATACCGCCGGTACTGGTCCCGGCCGTTAAGTTTCCTTGCTTATCCAGAACGACACAGCCTACCGTACCGTTCTTCTTACTTTCTTGCTTTAACTTCTCGATCCACTCCATCGTCTTGGGCGTAGCGAAATACATATTGTCTTCTACCATTTCCAAGCCTTGTTCCTTGGCGAACTCCTCAGCACCGGCTCCGCTCAGCATGACATGCGGAGATTTTGTCTTTACGGCATAGGCGGCATTGATCGGATGCTTCACGTGTTTTAAGCCAGCTACAGCGCCTGCGCTTAAATCCTTGCCTTCCATGATGGAAGCGTCCAACTCAAAAGTTCCCTCCGCCGTACAGGTAGCACCAATTCCGGCGTTAAACAACGGATTTCCCTCGAAGTAATTGATTACGGCCATCACCGCTTCCGGCCCCTCGCCTCCCGCAGAAAGGACCTTATCTCCAATCATTAAAGCGGAGTCCAATGCGGCGTAATATTGAGCCGACTTAACCGGATCTTCCTCCAATCCGGCCATCGCCCCCGCACCACCATGTACCACGATTACATACTCCCGGTCTTGCGCAAAAGCAATGGATGACACCATCAAAGCCGTCAAGGCTATCATTTGTTTTAACATGCTATTATATTTAATCATTTATACAATGTTCAAAAATAGAACAAATATCTGAATTATCTTAGAGACATAGACTTATTTCCCGATTTTTATCCGTACATTTACCTCGAACGGTAATCTCTTAAATAATAACATTATGGAAGAATACATCGATTCTATCATAAGAGTGGGAAAGATATTGATCGGAAGCATAATGGTCGTGTTCGTACTCTGGTACATCGTAAAGGATATTGTCAAGGCTTATGGGAAAGATTCGCATGAACCGGATTAAAAAAAGTGCCGTGGCGATATGACCACGGCACTTCTCTTCATTATATCATAGAGAGCTATTTCATTCGTTCGTATACCATATCGGTCCCGGCTGGCTGCCCATGACGAACTCCAATGTCGCCCCGCTCATGATTTGCTCGTGGGTGATATAACTCTTATCATAAGGTTGTCCGTTCAGCTTCACGGATTGGATATAAATATTCTCCGCAGAGACCTCGGGAGCCAAAACCATAAAGGTCTTGCCATTACCTACATGCATCTTCACTTCCGGGAACAACGGGGAGCCGATCTCATATTGGCCACTGATCGGATCAACCGGGTAGAATCCCATGGCGCTAAACACAAACCAAGCGGACATCTGCCCACAGTCCTCATTACCGCAAATACCGTCCGGGGCATTCAGATACAAATCATGTAATACCTGAGCCACGTATTTCTGGGTCTTCCAAGGCTGGCCGACCTTATTATATAAGTAGATCACATGATGGCTCGGCTCATTTCCATGCGCATATTGACCAATCATGCCTGTACTAAAGATAGGCAATTCCTCATCCGATTTGGGGACATAGGTAAACATACTATCCAATTTCTCGGCGAAACGTTCCTTACTTCCTACCAATCCGATCAAACCGTCCAAATCTTGCGGCACGGACCAGAAATATTGCCAACCATTGCTCTCGCAAATATCTTCCGTATAATCATCGGGGCTGAAATTAGCGGCAAAGTTTCCTTTCTCATCACGAGGCTGCATAAAGGAAGTTGCCGGATTGTACACATTATGATAATTCTGTGAACGTTTAAAGAATTCGTCGGCGATCTCTTTCTTACCCATCTTCTCGGCCATCTTAGCGATGCAATAATCATCGTAGGCATACTCCAAGGTCTTCGATAAAGACCAGTTCTCCCATTTTTTCGGATCGCTATAAGCCGGTACGTAGCCCAACTTCTTATAATCGCCGATACCCCGATAGTCATCCCGGTTGGCTGTCGCTATACAAGCCTCCAGCGCTTTCTCGGCATTGAAATCACCGATACCTTTCAGATAAGCGTCTACGATAACGGGCACCGCATGATAACCGATCATCATATTCGTTTCCCAGCCATAAAGGTTCCATAAAGGCAAAGCCCCGTTCTGCTCATAGAACTTCAAGAAACCCTTGATCATATCATTCGCCCGTTCCGGCTCCGTATACGTAAACAACGGATGGGAGGCACGGTAGGTATCCCATAAAGAGAAAGTAGAGTAATTCGTCCATCCGTCCGCTTTATGGATTTGCTGATCCGGACCGTAATAAGAACCATCCACGTCGCTATAGATCGTCGGGGCGATCATGGAATGATACAAGGCCGTATAGAATTTCACCATATCGTCCGTATTCCGGCTCTTCACCTCAATCTTGGAAAGCTGTCGGTTCCAATTCGCGCTAGCCTGCGCTTGATAGTAATCGAAATCATCCTTCGGGGCTTCCGCACGCAAATTCTTTCCCGCTCCCTCCATGCTGACACCAGAGATTCCGGTCGTGACAAGGATTTCCTCATCCTTCTTCGTATTGAAATCGAAACGGGCCACATAGGCCGTACCGATCCAACCTTTTTCCTTGGTCACGATAGAAGTCGTATCCATATGACAAGCCACGAAAGGCTTAGAGAAACGGGTCTCGAAATAAACATGCTGCAAGGGAGACCAGCCTTGGGATAGGCGGTATCCACGAATCGTCGTAGAGTCTACCACCTCGATCTTGGAATCCAAGGTAAAGTCCCAATTCATCGCCTTCTTCAAGTTCAAGAATACCGAAGCCTCGGCCTCCGGGAAGGTATACCGCTGGATACCGCAACGCTCGGTAGCCGTAAGCTCCACGTTAATGTTATAATCCTTCAGCAATACCCGGTAATATCCTGCGGAAGCCGCCTCGTCATTATGCGAGAACGTGGAGTAAATGCCTAACGGCGCAGGGGCCTCTTTATAAGGACGGGTCACGGGCATAAAAGAGATATCGTATAAATCGCCTGCCCCCGTACCGGAAAGGTGCGTATGGCTAAAGCCGGCGATCGTCGTATCCGGATAGAAATACCCCGAGATGCGATCCCAACCCGGCAAACCGTTATCCGGGCTCAATTGTACCATACCAAAAGGAAGTTGGGCTCCCGGGTAGGTATTGCCGGTAAAATCCGTACCGATCATGGGGTTCACATACTGCGAGTAATCCGCCTCCTGTTTCTTTTCAGGCGTGCAGGCCACGAGTGCCAGCAAAGAGACCGCCAATATAGACATGTGCTTCATGTTATGCAATTCGTTTTGAGTTTGAGCAAACATACATAAATTATTTCGAAAGAGAAACAGTTTACGGGGAAAACTTTCTATTTTCATCGGGGTGAAAATCTTTTTTCATTATGATGAGAATCTTTTTTCATCAAGGAGAAAATCTTTTTTCATCAAGACGAGAATTCGGTGGAATCCTTTAACTTTGTACAAAAACTACGATAACATGGAAGATAAAACATCAACACTTCGTTTGATCTATCCCCAATGGCAAGGTGGGATCGTGAATCATTGGATACCCGACCTTCCTGCGGACGACGCTTCCAGAGGGTATTACCTTGGTGCTCAATTACTCAATATCCTCGCTCCCCCAAGTCCCCAGAAAACCGTGGAAGTACCCATCTCACTAGATATAAACGATAGGGAAACGGATCTAGGGGTCAGCGCCCGTAAGATTATTCTGAAACAAACAAAAGCGGCCCTTGAATTATTACATGAAAACACTCCGGAAAAGATCGTCACTTTAGGGGGCGAATGTTCGGTGAGTGTCGTGCCCTTCACCTATCTGGCCGCTAAATACCCGGATGATATCGCAATTGTCTGGATAGACGCGCATCCGGATATAAACTTGCCGTATGACGAGTATAAGGGATATCATGCGATGGCCCTTACGGCCTGTCTAGGGATGGGTGATGAGGAGATTCTTCAATTATTACCGGGAAAGTTCAAGATCTCGAATAGTTTAATCGTAGGTTTACGCTCGTGGGACGAGGGTATGAAGGAACGGCAGAAAGAATTAGGTATAAAAGGTTTATCTCCGGAAGAAGTGGCGGCTGATAGCTCGCTTATCCTCGAATGGTTGAAAGGGACAGGTGCTTCCAAGGTTGTCATCCATCTCGATATAGATGTCATTGATCCAGCGGATATGATAGCCGGGGTCGGCATAGAACCGAACGGGATGAAAATAAACGAGGTAGTACGTGCCATCAATGACATTGCGTCCGAATACGATCTAGTAGGACTTACCGTCGCCGAACCTATGCCACGGATAGCGATTAAGCTTAGGAATATGTTGAGTCAATTACCACTGTTAAAAGCTTAAGCAATCAGATTGCCGTTCCGGTATTCTGATGGTGAGACTTTCAGCAATCGTTGCACGTAACGGCTGAAAAAAGACAAAGAAGAGAAATTCATATTGTCTGAGATTTCTTTCAATGTCAGGTTCTTGTCTGAAAGCAAGTGGGTAATCCGGGAGATGGTGAAACGGTCTATCCAGTAATTTGCTGTAAATCCGCTTGCTTTCTTACAAACTTCCGTAAGGTATTTAGGCGTAATGCAGAGCCGTGAAGCGTAATAGGATACTTCCCTGTGGTTTCGATAATCCCCCGCTTTTAGCAGATTTATAAATCGCTCCATCAACACGGCATTTTGTTCCGATACAGAGGGAGATTCATAAATTCGTGCATGGAAATCGTAAAGGTCGAGCACGAAAGTTTTAGCCAAACAACCGATTAGTTCGTCATGAAAACGATGCGTATGGTCCGTCAACCGCCTGCGGATAAGTTCAATATCTTCCATAAATATCCGCTGTTCTCGCTCTGTAAGCGACATGATCGGGTTACGGAGTAGTGTCAACTTTCCTATCACGTCATAATCATTTCGAGGGATATTCTTGAATGAAAAACTGTTCGAGATATAAAGTACCGTTACCTGAAAATCGTCGCTTATCTCTATCTTAGATATAAGTTCATTATGAGTAAATATAACGCAATCCCCTTTCCTCATCCGAAACCATTCGCCCGTCATCAGGAATGAAGCTTCACCCTCACGACAAAGCGCATGTGTACAATACCGGTCAAAACTCCCGGAAATCATATCATCGAGGTTGTCAGCAAATAGGATATCCGTATTCATAATCAGCTCTCTTGTTTACAGAGTAAAGATACAGAAAAACACGATATAAAAATAAAATCGAGACTCAACAACCGAAAAAAATGAAAATAGCACCGACTTTTATTTATCGTCATATCCGCTTATCAGACATAACTTTGCGACCACAATTTAAAATAACATTACGATGAACAAAACAGTAAAATTGAACAACGGCGTAGAAATGCCGATCTTGGGTTATGGTGTATATCAAATAGCCCCCGAGGAATGTGAACGTTGCGTATTGGATGCTATCAGCGTAGGCTATCGCTCCATCGACACGGCACAAGCGTACTATAACGAGGAAGGTGTAGGCAAAGCCATAAGTAAATGTGGCGTACCTCGCGATGAATTGTTCATCACCACAAAAATATGGGTGACCAACGCCGGAGAGGAGAAGGCGAAAGCCTCCATCGATGAGTCTCTGCGCAAATTACAGACCGAATATGTTGATCTTCTGCTCATTCACCAGCCTTTTGGCGACTATTATGGAACATATCGTGCCATGGAAGAGGCTTACCGTGCAGGAAAAGCCCGGGCCATCGGCGTAAGTAACTTTTACCCGGACCGTTTTATCGACCTAGCGGAACATGTAAAAATAAAACCCGCAGTGAATCAAGTGGAAACACACGTCTTCAATCAGCAAGTGAAAGCAGAGGAAATCATGCGGGAATATGGTACACAAATCATGTCATGGGCCTCTTTCGCAGAAGGGCGCAATAACTTTTTCACGAACGGGATATTGACGGGAATCGGACAGAAATATAATAAATCCGTGGCGCAAGTCGCCTTGCGCTTCCTCATCCAACGCAACATAGTCGTTATCCCCAAATCCACGCATAAAGAACGGATGGCAGAGAACTTCGACGTATTCAGTTTTGAACTTTCGGAACAGGACATGAATGAAATCGCGAAGTTAGACAAAGCCCAAAGCCTGTTTTTCTCACATTATGATCCGGAATTGGTACGGTTCATATTGAGCCTAGAGAAAAACAGATAAACAAGGCCTACACAAAAAGAGGCGTAATCCGTTATGGATCACGCCTCTTTTATATTACATTATTATAACTTTCGGGGTTTATTCCTCATTATTATCTTCCTCATTCTCCTCGTCTTCTTCCTTTGGGGCTTTCTTCACGAAGAACGCACTCAACTCATACAAACCGTAGAGCGGTAAGAATACGATACTTAACGTAAACGGATCACTACTTGGAGTGATGAACGCCGCACCAACTAACAAGCCGACAACAGCATGCCGTCTGTATTTATGAAAGAACGAGCGGTTTAGCAACCCTATCTGAGATAATAGCCAAGATACCAATGGCATCTCAAATACAATTCCCATCACGAATATCAACATCAAGAAGTTATCCATGTAAGAATCAAGGGATACCTGTTCCGTAATGGCGGCACTCAACTCGTAAGTCGCCAAGAAACGTAGTGTCATCGGGAACACCAAGAAATAACCCACTGAGCATCCGATAAAGAACATTATAGTTCCGAACAAGAATACCCAACGTACATTTTTCTTCTCATTCTCGTAGAGAGCCGGACTTACGAACTTCCAGATCTCCCACATCAAATAGGGGAAAGTCAATAATAACGCCAGCCAGAAAGAACTTGTCATATGCGTGAAGAACTGGGAAGCCAGTTTGATATTGACAATGTTCACATGGAACGTATCATTACAAAAGTCCGGGAGAAAAGAAAAATGAGAACTAATCTTACACATTTCCCGATAGACGATGAAATCGGAGCTACACGGGGCCATCACGACATTATCGAACAGCCACGGCATTACCGAGAACCCGGCTATAGCAAAAACAAAGAGCGCTAAAACAGAACGAAATAAAGTCCAACGAAGTTCTTCTAGGTGATCCCAGAATGACATTTCTTCTTGTTGCATCTTCCTTTACTTCTTTTCCGTATCGTCTAATTTGATATCGTCTTCCAAACCTTTTACACCGTCCTTGAAATTCTTCACACCCTTACCGATACCTTTCATCAGCTCAGGAATTTTCTTACCACCGAAAAGTAACAACACAACAATGGCGATGATCACGATCTCGCCAGTACCTAAGTTTCCTAAAAATAGTAATTCATTCATGATATTATAATATTAGTCATTAATATTCTCGTTTCTATGGGGGCAAAGATACAATTTGTAATGAATAGTAGCCTCATTATTCCAAATTTATTACCTTTGCACCGTCTTAAAAAACTGAAATTAGAAAAAAATTAGAAAGATGAAAGCGTACGTATTTCCCGGTCAGGGGGCACAGTTCGTAGGTATGGGCAAAGACCTCTACGATAATAATCCTCTTGCTAAAGAGATGTTTGAGATGGCTAACGAGATCCTTGGTTTCCGTATCACGGATTTAATGTTTGCCGGAACAGACGAGGATCTGAGACAAACCAAGGTTACTCAACCAGCGATCTTCTTACACTCTGTCATTCTCGCGAAAACATTAGGTGATCAATTCCAGCCGGATATGACCGCAGGTCACTCATTAGGAGAATTCTCTGCCTTGGTAGCTGCCGGAGCATTGTCTTTCGAGGACGGCTTGGTATTAGTTTCCAAACGTGCCATGGCTATGCAAAAGGCTTGCGAGGCAACTCCCTCTACAATGGCCGCCGTATTAGCCTTGCCGGACGCGACGGTTGAGGAAATTTGCGCAAGCATCAAGGACGAGGTAGTGGTTTGCGCTAACTATAATTGCCCGGGCCAATTGGTAATCTCCGGTTCTATCCCCGGTATCGATCAGGCTTGCGAGAAGTTATTGGCCGCAGGCGCTAAGCGTGCCTTGAAGTTGAAAGTAGGTGGAGCGTTCCATTCTCCATTGATGGAACCGGCTCGTACGGAGTTGGCTGCCGCTATCGAGGCTACGACGATCAATAAACCTTCTTGCCCGGTTTACCAGAACGTAAGCACGAAAGCCGAGACTTGCCCGGAAACAATTAAGGCTAACTTGATCGCACAGTTAACCGCCCCAGTACGTTGGACCCAAAGCGTACAAAACATGATCGCCGACGGTGCCACTCATTTCATCGAGTTAGGCCCGGGTGCCGTTCTTCAGGGATTGGTTAAAAAGATTAATAAGGAAATGACTACGGAAGGTATGCAATAATTTACCTTTCAATGTAATAGGATAAAAGTCCGAAAAGGATGGAGGGTGATTTCCCTCGTCTTTTCCGGACTTTTTTATATACGATGATGATTCGAAAAGATCTTGAATGCTAAACTAATCAAAGGCCAACGTTGTTTTATACTATAAACACAATTCAGAATATAGAAAATGGAAACAGTACAACAGAAAAATAGGATTATCCTACTTTGGCCGGATGGAGCGCCCACTAGTAATGGATTGGCCGGCGTAGAATTGGAAGATGCCCCGAATGCCATATCCAATATATCGAATCCTTCCCTATTGGTTTATCCGGCGACGAAGCCGAATGGCAAGGCGATCTTGATGTGTCCGGGTGGCGGACTTTCCAAGATTTCGATCGGACATGAGGGGCGTGATATGGCCGCATGGTTTAATGCGCAAGGTATTACTTATGCCGTATTGAAATACCGGATGCCGAACGGACATAGGGAAGTCCCTCTGGACGATGTTCGCCAAGGTCTCCGCATCCTCCGTAATTACTCGGAAGAGTGGAAGATTACGAAGGTCGGTGTCATGGGTGCCTCCATTGGCGGTTATATCGCCGGGCATGCCGCAATATTCGGGGTAGACGACGCACGTCCGGATTTCCAAATACTCCTTTATCCGGTTATCAGTATGCTACCTCATTTAACGCACCTTAAATCGAGGGAACGGCTATTAGGAGCGAATCCCACGCATGAGGAAGAGGAAGCTTTCTCTTTGGAATTGCACGTAAACTCACTGACGCCTCCCGCCTTTATAGCGTTGGCTTCGGATGACGAGGCGATTAGCCCGGAGAATAGCGTGCTTTATTATCTCGCTTTGCTAAAGAACAAGGTGTCCGCCTCCTTGCATATTTACCCAAAAGGCGGCCATAGTTTTGGGTTCAGGGACAGCTTTATCTTTAAGCATTTATGGACTGAGGAATTGGAGAAATGGTTAAGTATGATCGAATAAGAGACTCGGGTTAAAACCCGAAGTCTCCATGACCCTCGTCCGCTGTCTCCTCCTCCGTTCCTTTTATATAAATAAAGTCATCTCCCTTGCGAATGCAAGAAGAGGCCGATATTTTCTCACCCCAACGTTTCAAGGTTTTTTGATCTTTCACGTAAATTAAGGCTTGAAAATAATCGGTCTTCCTTTCTCCCACGAACCAGACTCCCGTGAACGGGCAATCTTCCAGCAATTCAGCCAAAGACGTACTGGCGTTTGAGACAGAGATTGGGCCTCGCAAATATTTCACCGCACCCGAATAAGGGGAACGAATCCCAAGTATCTCCGGGATTTGAGGAGCCTCCTTACCATCCATCGGTAAATAAAGACGGATCAATTCGTCTACCGCATCCTTAGCGGCCGAGGAACCGGAAGGGATATCCATAAAAAACGGTGCCACACAAGTAAATGCGTGACACCGAAAAAGTATATATAAAACAGACCAAGCAGGTTCGCTATTTAGCGTTCCACCAAAGTGGAGTAGTCGTCAAGTCCGGGCCGCCCAAAAGCTGGAGAGCTTGCGCATAACCCACTTGATTATTCGTTTGGATATTCGCCGGATAACGATAACGTTTCGGGTAGAAATCCCAACGGCATTCCTTAGAGGTAGCGACCGTCAAAGGAACTTGATTCAATGGGTTGTAATCCTTCTCTACCGCTTGGTTCTCGAAGAAAGGAAGACCTAAACGACGATGATCGCTCCAAGCCTCTTCCGGCAACCAAGGAACTTGCGCTATATATTTCTGGGTGATAATCTTCGTCAGAGCGTCATTATTATAAGCGCCATTCCGGTAGATCGAGTTATGGGGATATTCATACGTACGGCTTTTTACCTCCTTCGTATATGGGTCCGTATAACGGATCGTATACGATTTCGCCTCTGTCGTATGGTCGAAAGCGACGGAAGTACCTACACGGTTGTATTTCTGAGACGATAGGTAATCACCGACTTGGCTCAATAAGCCATGATACTCAAAACTAGCCGTAACACCAGACTCATAATTGGATTTAGCCGTTCCCGGAACTTTCCAGCCTTTCACCGCAGCCTCCGCCAATAAGAAGTAACTTTCCCACGGGCCGAAGAAGACACGCTTATTGGTGCTCATTCGATATTGTTTCGATATAGAGGGATAATTATAATTCTTACCTGTCAGCTCACTTACCAGACCGGCTTTCACGTCCCATTCTCCGGCGACCCAAGTGCCCCACGTATATTTCGGATCGATCGTCAACATATTCTGGGTATTATCCGCCGGATTCTTCAAGTGAACCGGCTTCACCTCGCTGGCCGCACCGATATAATCGGAATAAACCACACCATCATCCCAGCCCACTACACTAAACAACTTCGGGGCACGGGGATCTACATATTGAGGTATACCGTCGAAATAGAAACCGGCGCACGGATCATTCGTCGTCAGCGGGAAGTGCTGGTTCAAATATAAACCTTGATAATCGTATGGATTCTTCAAATGGCTTTTTAAGGAGTCCGGCAACGGAAATTCCTGTCCACCCAAACCAACTACCAAGTTCTTAAACGTCACGGACATCGCCTGCCCATTCCAAGGACGAGACATCACGCTCGTCAGCTCATCCCAACCCTCTTTCTCCTGCACGGAAGCGATATCGGTTGGCTCGGAAATAAATGTCTTAGAGGCGGCATCCTCAAATTCCGCTTTCGCTAAGGCAGGATCGACAGCTGAGATACGCATCGCCAAACGCATACGCAAGGAGTTGGCGTACTTCTTCCATTTCGCAACATTTCCCGCATAGAAAGCATCCTCGTTAGCCATAGCGGACATATCCAAGGAGGGGTCTAACGCAGACTCAGCTTCCCGTAATTCTTTCAATATAAATTGATAGATAGCCTCTACACTATCGTACTCAGCCGGTACACCGGAGAAAGCGGCTAACGCAGGGATCGGCCCGAAACCGTCAGCTACTTCCGAGTTCAAGTAAGCACGCCAGATGCGGGACATCTGGATCACGTTCTTATAATAAGGATAAGTATCCGCCTCGCCATTGGCAACCATCTGCTCTCCTAACTGGATCGCTTTGGTCACTTGGTTCAGCCAACCCACGGCGTAATCGTTACTCAAGTAGGTAGTACTATAATCATTGTTATCCGTACCGATCGTAAAACCACTTCCCCTATTGAAACGGGAAGCACGGTCCCAGTACAAGATAAAGATACGCTCGGCTATCTCTGGGTTCATCTGGTCTCCCATGATAGAGGCATTCAGGAACCATTGGGGTTTCACCTTATCCTCTCCCACAAGATTCGGGTCCTCATTGATCTCCTGAAAGTCATTACAGGAAGAAAGAAGAGCAGCCACCGATACCAGTCCGGTAAAAAGTATATTTCTTGTTTTCATCTTCATCATTTTTATCGTAATTCAAATTATCATGTATTCCATTAGAATCCCACGGTTACATTAAACGTATAGGAACGGCTGGTCGGCGCGGCTCCATTCTCGAATCCGGTAGCGTTGGTATTCGTGGCGGCAACGGACTCGGGGTCGATACCCGGCAAGTTATAATGGATCATCCAAACATTGTTACAAGTAGCGGATAGACGTACACGCTGGAAAGGCGTTTTCTTCAACATCTGTCGATTGAACTCGTAGCCAAAGGTGATATTACGCAAACGGACATTGGTGGCGCTATAGGTATAAACCTCTGGTAAACCATAATTTCCGGTAGACCCAATACGCTCCCAATAGTTCTGGGGAGTGACGGCGACCGTATTCTCCGCATAACCACTGCCCTGTTGAACCACGGTATTCGGTACCACGAATTCGGCACGATCACCATTCACCACTGTTCCGGCGGCGTTACCCCGGGTATACAGGTTGGAGGCTGTCGCCGAATAGATGCTACCACCGATACGGAAGTCTATCAAGAAGCTCAGGTTAAAACCTTTATAAGAGAAATTATTGGTCCAACCCATCATCCAATCCGGACTCTGGTTTCCTACTTTCGACTTCTCGGTAGAGATCAAAGGTAAACCGTCATCACCTACGACGATCTTTCCATAGTGAGGACTATTCTCATCGGTCACACGCATAAAGGTCTGCCCGTAGATCTCACCATAATAACCACCTACCGGAGCTACGATCTGGATAGCGTCGAACGTCTTTATATCATATAGATTCACGCCCTCGTATAATTCTTTGATCTTATTCCGGTTCAAGGAGAACTGCGCCGTAGAGCTCCAGCTCAATCCGGCGGGATTGTCTAGAATCGTACCGTTCAAGGAGATCTCCAAACCCTCGTTCTGAATGTTACCCGCATTAATCTTACGGGAAGCATAGCCGGAGAACGGGTCCATCGGTAAATCCAGTAACTGGCGGGTAGCGTTGGACTTATACCAAGCGGCATCCAAGCCTAACCGGTTATTAAAGAAACGGATATCGAAACCGGCCTCCCATGATTTAATCAACTCACTACGTACGTCCGAGTCGTAAAGTACCTTACCCGGTTTCGCCGTCGTATTCCCGTTGGGGTCCTTGCCTACAGAGTAGAAGTTATATAATTGATACGGGTCCAAGTCGTTACCTACCTCAGCGAAGGAGGCACGTACCTTAGCGAAAGAGAACCAATCCGGCATGCTTCCGCCAATCTTCGGCAACATATCGGAGATCACCGCGGAGAAGCTGACAGACGGATAGAAATAAGAGCGGTTGGCTTTCGACATCGTAGACGACCAATCGTTACGTGCCGTAACATCCAAGAACAGATAACCATCCCAGTTCAACTGCAACGACCCGTACAAGGAATTCATACGACGGCGGATCAACTCGGAAGTGACTGTTGGCTTATTCACGCCATTATTCAGCGAGAACAAGTTCGGCACCAACAACTCTCCGGCAGAAGCGTTCATCTTATTACGCTGCTGGAGCATCAAGTTACCACCGAAAGTAACGAAGCCTCCCAGCCGATCGATCAAGTTATCCTTCCGGGCCGTAGCCAAGAAACTGAAGTTATTCTCATAGAAGGTCTCCGATCCCTCGGTATACAGACCTCTCGGACTGGTATTACCACCGGCATATACTTTCTCGCTCTTCGTCGTGGTATAATAATCCGTACCACCTCTCAACTCAATATCGAACCAATCGGTCGGGGCATATTTCAAGGAGATATTTCCTAACAAACGGTTACGGGTATCCTCGTTCTGGCGATAACGGGTCACCCAATAAGGGTTCTCCTGCGGATTCTTGGAGGCGTCATACCAAATCATATTGCCTTGCTCATCCACGTCATCCTCAAACTCACGGATATTCAAGGAACGAGGCAGGTTATAGATCGTATTGAAAGCGTTCGAGGGATTCACGCCCTGAATCGGGCGGTTATGTGCGTTTTGATTGATATAATTCACCTTGGCATCTACTTTCCACTTTTCCGCCTCATCTAGGAAAGTAGTGGCACGCAAGGTAATATTCGTCTTGTTTAGTTTTGAGCGTGGGGTGATGCTAGCATCGTCGGAACGGTTTACGGAGGCGAATACCGCCGTACCCTTTATGTTCTGCTGGAAGCTGACACCCTCGTTAAAGGAGGTTCCGGTACGGAAAAAAGCGTCGATATTATCATATGTATGCAGAGGGATTTGGTTGCCTCTCCAATCGGTTACCATTTGTCCCGTGGCTTTCGGTCCCCAGCTAAGGCGGGATTGGTTATCGTAAACGCCCACGGAGCCTTGTCCGAAGTCGTTCTGTAAATCAGGTTTCAGGAAAATCGTCTCGGCGGTGATACCGGCGTTGATCGTAATACCGAGTCCCTCGTTCTTACGTCCGGACTTGGTAGTGATCAAGATCACGCCGTTACCGGCACGTGAGCCATAAAGGGCGGCGGCGGAAGCACCCTTCAATACCGTCATGGACTCGATATCTTCCGGGTTGATATCCGAAAGACCGTTACCCATATCCGCACCGGAGTTACCCCATACATCATCCACGCCACCGGTGAAGTTATCCATCGGGGTACCGTCTACGACGATCAAGGGCTGGTTGCTACCCGTCAATGAGTTATTACCACGAAGTACGATCTTAGAGGACCCTCCTACGCCATTGCTTGAACGGACGATCTGCAAACCGGAAACCTTACCGGAAAGGGAGTTCGCCAAATTCGGCTCACGGGAGGCCAAGAGGTCGTCCCCTTTCAACTCCTGCATGGCATAGCCCAAGGCTTTCTTATCTCGTTTCATACCCAAGGCAGTCACCACCACCTCATCGAGTTTCTGGGTATCTTCCACGAGTTTAACCGTAATCTCGGACTGGCCGGTATATGGGATGTCTTGCGAGGTATAACCGATAAACGATATCTGTATGATATCCCCTTTCTTCACGTTATCCAAAGTAAAATGCCCGTCCAAGTCGGTCATAGTACCATTGGTAGTTCCTTTCACGATTACGGACGCCCCGGTAACGGGTCCTAAGGCATCCTCAACTATTCCCGACACCTTTGCGTTTTGCTGGGAAATGTCAACCTTCGGAATCCCGGGCATAGGCGTGGCGTATAAGTTTCCCGAGAACCCAAGCGCCCCTACCAACAGGATTAAGCTGACTGGTCTGAATCTTTTCAACATAACTACTGTTTTTTGTTTATTTTGATAGACAATGTTTTAGTTTTTGCGTCAACGAATGTCATTTATCCTGTATAAACATAAAAAGGGCAGATATGTTTTGAGTTTAACATATACAAGAGTAACCGGAGAGAGATGAGTATCACTCCGGTATCTCAGTAAACCAGGAAGGTCGTGAGTTTAGTGACAAGTGATTTTAGGAATGGACAATATATATACTGCGTTGCCCCAATAATATATACTGCGTTGGTCAAGTAAGATATACTACGTTTATTAGAATGCCCATCATAAGCACCTTTCGACCGCAGTCGGCAGGGGCTTACGATGGGCATTGTTAGATGCTTATAATAGCGGTCGGCACAAATACACAAAAACAGGGGCTTTTGACACACCCTCTTTCATATAAATCAATGTTTAGCCCACCATAGCGGAGTAGAAATTAAATCAGCTCCACCCAATAGCTCAACAGCTTTCATATAACTATCCTTACTATTGATTTCCATATTCGCTGGATAGCGCAGACGTTCTTGATAGAATTCCCACTTACATTCCTTACAGTTAGCACGAGTAAGAGGCAACTCGTTACTAGAAACGTTATAATCTATCTCAACAGCTTGATTCTCAAAGAAAGGCAAACCTAAACGACGATGATCAGACCATGCCTCTAAAGGTAACCAAGGAACCTGTGCCAAGTATTTTTGCGAGATTATCTTTGTCAGCTTATCATTATTGACCGTACCATTCTTATAAATAGAATTTTTCGGATAAGTATAAGTAGTAGTCTTTTTCTCACCAGTATAACCATCTACATATTCAGCCGTATAAGACTTTGCTTCCGCCGTATGATCAAAAGCGACAGAAGTACCTACACGGTTATATTCCGTAGAACTCAAATAATCATTTAAGAACTCAGATACACCGTGATATTCAAAGCTAGCTGCTATACCAGCCTCATAATGAGATTTCGCACTACCAGACACGTTCCAACCATACAACGCAGCTTCAGCCAATAAGAACTCCGTCTCCCACGGCCCAAACCATACACGCTTATTCGTACTTTCACGATATATCTTGGATAAAGAAGGATAAGTCTTACTTGCTCCTGTCAATTCGCTGGTTAGCGCTGAGTATTTATCCCATTTTCCAGCAACCCAAGTATTCCAAGTATATTTCACGTTCAACTCCAAATATGTCTTATTGTTATCCTCAACATTTCCAGTAGCAGGATCCGCTAAACGAGCCTTATCAGCCAAACCGATATTAGAGAAATAAACAGTACCATCATCATATCCCGGAATATGAAACAACTTAGTAGCACGAGGATCAATCTTTGAAGGAAGAGCATCAAAGAAATAGCCTGCAGCCGGATCATTCGTAGAAACCGGTAAGTGTTTTTCTAATCGAAGGCCTAGATAATTACGAGCATCTTTCAATACCACATCCTCTTTTATCGCCGCAGGAACTTGGAAATCGATTCCTCCTAGGCCAATCATCATATTATTAATGGTGACCGAAATGGGTTGGGCATTCCAAGGACGAGACATCACACCATCAAGATCAGTCCAACCGCCTTTTTCTTGCACCTGAGCAATTTCATCTTGCGTAGTAATAAAATTATTCGTCGAAGCGGCATCCTCAAAAGCAGCCTTTGCTTTAGCTTGATCTACAGCAGATAAACGCATAGCGTAGCGCAAGCGTAATGAGTTCGCATACTTTATCCATTTAGAGGCATCACCATCATAGAAAGCATCCGTTTTCTCTGATGTAATAGCGCTCATATCCGCATTTACATCTATCTTGCCAGCGGCATCTTTCAATTCAGAAATAATAAAATCATAAATATCTTCTATACTCTTATATTCTACGATACCATCAAAAGCGTTTGCCGGAGGCACAGGACCAAAGTTATCAGCCAATTCAGAGATGACATAAGCCCGCCAAATACGAGACATCTGTAGCAAATTGTTCTCATAAGGATACTCCGGATTGGCGGCACGTTCCGTACCAATTTTCACGGCCATATTAACATTGTTCAGCCATCCCACTCCATAATCAACGCCAAAGTAGTCCGTATTATAATCATTATAATTCGCACCTGTAGCTAAACCACTACGACGTTCAAAACGAGCCGCACTTTTCCATTGATACACGAACACACGCTCTGCGATATGCGGGTTCTGCTGTGCCCCCATGATTGATTTATTCAGTAGATAAGATACTTTGATCGCACTTTCATCTACGGCATTCGGGTCTTTATTTATTTCCTCAAAGTCGTTACATGCAGTAAATAAAACGGCTAATGAAGCTAACCCTATTATTGTTCTTTTTAATGTTTTCATACTTAAAATCATCTTTCTTATTAGAAACCAACTGTTACATTAAATGTGAAAGAGCGAGAAGTCGGAGCTGCCCCATTCTCAAAACCAGTAGCATTGGAATTTGTAGCCGAAATAGATTCCGGATCAATACCTTCCAAATGATTTACAATCATCCAAACGTTATTCGCCACGAATGATACACGTACTTTCTGTAATGGGGTTTTCTCTAACCATTTTTTCTCAAAATCATAACCAACGGTAATATTACGTAGACGAATATTAGTAGCATCATATAAAAATGCCTCACCCACACCGATATTACCTCCGGCAGCACGTCCCCAGTACAATTCAGGAGTAACAGCATTAGAATTTGCCGTATAACCACCATTTCCATCAGAAGTCACTGAATTCGGAACTACAAATTCCTCACGGGTTCCATTTATAACGGTACCTGCGGCATTACCTGCCTTGTACAAATTAGCAGTGGTCGCTGAGTAAATATTTCCACCAATACGAGCATCAATCAAAAAGCTCAAAGAAATATTTTTATAAGAGAACGAGTTAGTCCATCCCAACATACAATCAGGCTGTTGATTCCCCAGATAATAATCATCTGAAGTAACTAATGGTAAACCTTGAGCATCTACAATAATTTTACCAGCATGTTCCCCACTTTCAACACGTTGGAATTTTTTACCATAAATATCGCCATAATAACTACCCGTACGGGCTACAATCTTTAAATCATCAAAAGTCTTGATGCCATATTCATTTACTCCTTCATACAAATCTATGATTTTATTTTTATTGAAGGAAGCATTCAATGTTGTTTCCCAATTTAAGCCTCTAGGATTCTGCAAAATAGTACCATAAAGCATTAATTCCACACCTGAATTTTGAATATTACCTGCATTGATCTTACGTTTGGAATAACCAGAAAATGGATCCATTGCCAAATCTAGCAATTGGCGGGTAGCATTAGATTTGTACCAAGCCGCATCAATACCTAATCGATTATTGAAAAACTTCAAATCAATACCGGCTTCCCAAGATTTAATCAACTCTGAACGTACAGAAGAATCATATAAAGTAGTTCCTAGAGCTGCAGTTGGGTTACCATTTGGATCTTTATCAACCTTGAATACAGTATACAATTGATATGGATCAAGGTCATTACCTACTTCCGCATAAGAAGCACGAACCTTAGCGAAACTCATCCATTCCGGCATTGTACCGCCAACCTTTTCCACCATATCTGAAATAACACCAGATAAGCTAACCGAAGGATAAAAATAAGATTGGTTTTCTTTACTCATAGTGGAAGACCAGTCATTACGAGCCGTAATATCCATAAACAGCCAGCCATCCCAGTTCATTTGCAAAGAACCGTAAATAGAATTCATCTTGCGCTGTACATCTTCAGATGTATGCGTCATATTATTCTTGTCAGCGGCATTAGACATCGCAAATAGATTCGGGATCAATAAATCACCCGTACCAGCCTCTAATTTCTTACGGCGTTGCATCATCAAGTTTCCACCCACGGTCACAAAACCACCAAACTTGCTAAAAAGGTTATCTTTCTTAAAGGTAGTCAAGAAACTATAGTTGTTCTCATAAAAAGTCTCCGACTTCTCAGAGTAACGCCCTTTCGGATTCACATTACCACCAGAATATACCTTATTTGTAGTCGTAGTCGTATAATAGTCCGTACCGCCTTTTAGCTCGAGGTTCCACCAGTCCGTTATCTTATAAGAAAGAGAAATTGTACCTAACAAACGATTACGAGAGTCTTGATTTGTTCTATAATCTTTAATCCAATACGGATTTTCTTGGGGAGTACTCTCGGTATCCCACCAAATCATATTTCCATTTTCGTCCAAACAGTTCTCCAGATCCCTAATATCCAGCGATCGTGGTAAATTATAGATCGTACTAAAGGCATTCGATTGGTTAATACCTTGGATTGGACGATTCTTTGCGTTATTATTTAAATAGTTGGCTTTTGCATCTAATTTCCATCTTTTATCCGGACCGAACTCGCTTGTTCCACGCAAAGTAAGAGACGTTTTATTTAATGATGCACCCGGAACGATGCCCTTATCATCAGAGCGATTAATTGAGGCGAATACCGCCGTCCCATCATAGCTCTGCTGAAAAGATACACCTTCATTGAATGAAGTTCCTTTCTGGAAATAAGCATCTATATTATCATAAGTATACATCTGGACTTTCTGCCCATCCCAGCGATCAATTGTTACGGAACCATCGGCAACAGGCCCCCAGCTTGAACGGTCTTTCACATTATATATGCCATTTGTACCCTGACCATACGTATTCTGTAATTCTGGTTTCAAAAACATGCTTTCCACTGTAACTCCGGCATTTACAGTAATACCTAATCCACTTTGCTTTTTACCCGATTTCGTCGTAATCAAAATTACGCCATTACCTGCACGAGAACCATATAACGCGGCGGCTGAAGCTCCTTTCAACACGTTCATGGATTCGATATCTTCCGGGTTGATATCTGACAAACCATTACCCATATCCACGCCGCTATTACCCCAAGCATCATCAACTCCTCCAGTAAAGTTATCCATTGGAATACCATCGACAACAATCAACGGCTGATTAGATCCAGTTAATGAATTATTACCACGCAATACAATTTTTGAAGAACCGCCAGGGCCACTACTAGAACGAACTACCTGCAAACCCGATACTTTACCAGATAACGCATTCGCAATATTACTTTCCCGTGCATTTACAAGTTCGTCTCCTTTCAATTCTTGCGTAGCATATCCCAACGCTTTCTTCTCACGCTTGATACCCAAGGCCGTAACCACGACCTCATCCAATTTCTGGGTGTCTTCCGCTAATTTGATAACGCCTACCGGCTTACCGGTATACGTAAGCTCCATGGTGGAGTAACCAATGAATGAGATTTGGATTACATCACCATTCTTGACGCCATCCAAAGTGAAATTACCGTCCATATCGGTAATCGTTCCATTAGACGTTCCTTTCACGACAACTGACGCTCCGGTCACTGGGCCGAAATCATCTTCCACTGTACCTGTTACTTTCCCGTTTTGCTGGGAGATAGAGGTACCTTGCTCAACAGGTGCGATGTTGGCATACATACTTCCCGAGAAGCATAACGCACCCGCACATAGAATTAAGCTGACAGGTTTAAAGTTTTTCAACATAATTGATGGTTTTATTGATAAATAATTAGACAATGTCTTGGCGAAACATTTGTCCTTTTCTTAAATTCATCTACAGACAGATACTCACTCTTGAGTTCCGGCGCAATTAAGTTTCAATAAAAATGGGCTAATATTTTGAGTCCTATATGAACTTATTCCAAGTAGAAGTTGTTATATTTAGTTAGCGTCAAAATTCATAGCACATTTCATATCGGAGGCAAAGATATGAAATATTCATTACGTAGTGTTATTTTAATTAAAAAAATCACCCCTCATTTTTATGTTCTACAATATAAAATTAGAAATATAAACGGTTTTAAGTTAAAATTCAACCTAAGTTCATATAGAACTAAAGTATCTGCGCCAAGATGTAGAGGTTCCGTAATTCAAAGAAAGCGAAACAAAAAAAGTAAGTTAACTTCGTGGACAAAGTAAGTTAAGTTACTTTGCCCACGAAGTTAACTTACTTTGCCGATGAAGCTAGCTTACTTTTATCAGATATTTCTTATAATCCCTAAAATTCCTTCTCGTTCGCCATATACCACATATTAAGGAAGGAGGCCTTCGTGATGTCTACCACCTTGTCCCAGTTAATCCGGTCGGCATGATCGCTCGGTTGGTGGTAATCCGGATGCCCGTCGGTGTGATACCAGATGATGGGGATGCCTACCTTGGCGAAAGAACCGTTGTCGCTACCGCCTACCGGGTTATCCCATGGGCGATAATCCGGAGCGAGGTTCAAGCCGTATTTCTTGATATCGTTCTTCAGCCAGTCGCCAAACACAGGGTGGGACTCGGTGTAGAAATAAACCACGTGGGTAGGCTTCGCCTCGTTATTATTACGGCCTATCATGTCGAAGTTCAAGTAACCTTTCACGTTCTTGATCTCCGGAAAAGACTGCACGAAGGCTTTCGAACCGAGAAGACCTTTCTCCTCCCCATCCCAAAAGGCGAAAATGATCGTGCGCTCCGGCTGCTGGCCGGTAGCCAAGAATGCTCTCGCTATCTGGAGGACGGCAGATACGCCGGAGGCGTTATCGTCGGCGCCATTGTAGATCTGGTCGCCGTCCAACATCGGATCGATACCCAGATGATCGTAATGCGCTCCCACGATCACGATCTCGTTCGGATTCTTGCCCTCTATCTTACCCAAGATATTATTCAAGGAAAGTTTCTGGAAAACACCGGTTTGCTTGATAGCCGCTATGGAATCCGGCTGCACCTGCCAGCGGGCCCCTCTCTTCTGGCGTTCCATATGGTAAGCCTCAAACGGATGGTAATAAGAGTCTCCTACAGGGTCGATACCCAATGATTTCAGGTTCGCCACGATATAATCGCCCGCTATACGGCCTCCACGGAAACCAGCCTCACGGCCCTCCAGATCATCATCGGCCAAGAAACCGATATGCGCCTCGGCGGTCGATCTATTTATCACCTCCAAACCTTTCTTCTCCGGACTTTCCGCCCAAAGAGCCGTACTTAATGCCAGCGACATTAAGAGTAATCCTGCTTTTTTCATCGTTTTTGTGTTCAAATGATTATTGTTTTAGCTTTTTCATCCACAAATATAAGTAATTTCCCTGATATGCGAAGGAGAAGGAAAGGAAAGGGCACAAAAAAAAGGCTCACCCGGCCGTATCGCCAAAGGTAATCCTCATTTCCTATCTCTCACCATTCCGTTTTGAACGGAGGTAAGAGATGACATCTAATTTATTTCTTACTTTAATTCTTTACTTAAAAAAGACGCGGTCTTTTAGTTCTTATCCGCATCTACACTCATTTCGCTCATAAGGCGACGGATCTCAGCGTTTAATCGCTGACTCATGGCACCATTGCCAGCTGACTGGTAACGATCTGCTTGATAACGCAACATCGCTAAAGCACGAAGGCTTTTCTCATTTTCTCTCATCATCATAATCTTTTTGTTTTACGCTTCCCACGCTTGGAAAGCCAGTTAATAAATAATCCTAAAACGATCTTTCTTTCTTAATTCGTTACAAAGATAACCATTTTATCCGAAACAATGTTGTAGAACATAATAAAATATTTCATTTTTTCGATTATTTATAACTTGTGCAAATAAGTCTAAATACGCCGGGGATTACTCCACCGGCGTTAATTCACCTGTAACAGAGTCTATTACAAACCCTCTTACCGTTATATCCGACGGAACCAGCGGATGATTCCGAATTTGCTCCACGGTCTCGTGCACGGAAGCCTCGGAGGTCTCGAATCCCCGCAACCACGACTCGAAGTTTATACCGCAATATCGGATCATATCTATTCGTTCCTGCGGAATTCCCCGCTCTTTCATCTTTTCGATCATCTCGGAGCTATTCATGTGCTTGGCTCCGCAATCGGTATGCCCGATTATCATTACCTCTACAACCCCAAGCTCGTAAATCGCCACCATCAAGCTCCGGATAACGCTTCCGAAGGGGTGGGATATGATCGCCCCCGCGTTCTTTATAATTTTCACGTCTCCATTCTTGATGCCCAAGGAGGCGGGTAGCAACTCGGTCAGCCGGGTATCCATGCAAGACACGATGGCGATCTTCTTATCGGGATATTTATTCGTGATATACTTCTCATACCCCTTGTTCTTTACGAACTCACGATTATAGCTTACCAATTCATCAATCATAGCGTTTGTGATTTAGCGTTATTAAACTGTTTATTTATATAACATCGAAATGTCTTAAAGCGTTCATGACACCATCGTCATCTACGGAGTCGGTCACGTAATCCGCCGCCTCTTTCACCTCGTCGCCGGCGTTACCCATGGCTACCCCGATCCCGGCGTGGCGAAGCATGGCCATATCGTTGCCTCCATCGCCAAAAGCCATCGTCTCGTGGAGCGAGATCCCGTAATACTCGATGATCTTATCGATCCCTACCGCCTTACTGCTCCCCCGCGGCACGACATCCGCAAATAGCGGGTTCCAACGAGTAGCCTCGCAATGCGGCAAGACGGACATGATACGTTCTTCATGGCCGGGAGAGAAAAAGGCTATCAGCTGGTATACTTCCTTACCCCCGTTGCCACGCAAAGGACGCAAGGGAGGATGAGGGAAGTCTAGCATGTCGTAAAGCTGTCGCACAGAATCATCCACGTAGTTCTGGTAAATCCCATCTTCCTCCACCAAGGCGCACGGGAACGCCTCCTCATTCTCTTGATAGCGGATCAACGCCTCTATATCCTCCGACGGGATATTATGTTTATAGATAACCTTATCTTTTCCAGCCAAGCAATATCCTCCGTTCAAGGTAACATAGCCATCAAACTCTTGCGTCCCGAGGTTATTGATAGATTGCAACTGGCGGCCGGTAGCGATGAAAACCTTGATTCCCTTTTCTCGCAACAGGTCCAAGGCCCGGACCGTGGAGTCCGGTAGCTTATGCGTCTTGAAACTTACCAACGTACCGTCAATGTCAAAAAATACTGCCTTAATCATACTTATACTACTCTTCTTTTCGTACAAAAGTAGGTAAAAAAAGCGGAACCTAGGCATAAAGTATTTATGATCATACTATCGGGAGCATAAAATAAATCGACAACCTCTTGTTGATAAACATTTGTTTACCTACCTTTGTAAGGTCAAGATCTTTTAGATGGATGATAACCAAAAAGAGCTAAAGGCTCTGATAGAACATGAAAAGAAAAATCTTCTGTTCTATTCTCTCTACTGGGATATTTTAGCGCAAAAAACCTCAGAAGGGGAACTTGAAAAGCAAATAGACCTGCATTTAGACAGGTTATTGTTGTTACTCAAGTTGAAAGGTTAACAGAAAGTACTCCTAAAGGAGTACTTTCTAAAAGATCTTTTCACTGGAACTTTTTAACAGAACAACATATGGCAAATTACGATCAACTCAATCAAGAACTGGAAACATTAAAAAGTAAATTCATGCTTCTGGATACAGATGAAGAGCGCAAGGCTTTCCGCTCTGAAGTAACAGCGTTTATCGACTCTAAAAGTGACGAAGAAAAACAGTTGGTCAACGAAGCGTTTATCGCAGGGGCAAATGATGCCTGCGCCAGAGCCGATAAGTTAATCGACAACGTTCTCAGAAACAAACTTGACGGTATATATGAATCGATCTCTTGGTCTTATATCGCACGTACTTATTTCAACAAAAGCAGGGCATGGTTGAGCCAACGTATAAACGGCTTAATGATCCATGGCAAAGAGGTACAATTCACGTATGAAGAAAAGCAGACGTTATTACAAGCGCTCCGCGATATTGGCAAAAAAATAGAACGTACGGCTCAAGTTATCGAGCAAACACTCTGAAGATCTTGACAAATTTACAGAGAGCAGAGACCCGGCCGACATCATGGTTCGCCGGGTTTTCTCATTAATCCAACCGCACTCAAATCGATATCCAAAAACAATTTGTACTTTTGTAGTCTGTTACCAACTAAATCTATCGTATGAGGAAACATTTTCTACTTTTCTTGCTTTGTCTAGCCACGAACGCCAGCCTGACGGCCCAAGAGACCCTTCGGGAGAATAACGGGGAACCTACACTCGTGGAACGATTATCGAACGGAGAGATCAAGATCAATAGCGCCGAGATGAACTTCCAGCTTTTCACCTCGGCCAACGCTGAGTTTGTCGGGAACGAGCTAGACGGTATGAACTTCAAGCTGAACCGTGTCCGGCTGGAGATCAAGGGGGATGTAGGCAAGTGGCTGGGGTATCATTACCGGCAGTCGTTCAACAAATACTCCGATCCCTATTCGCTCGACAACCTCTCCTCCTCGCTCGAGCTGGCTTACGTGAACCTAAAGGCACGGCATAATCTCAATTTCACGATCGGCAAGCAGTTCGTTAATTTCGGGGGATACGAGTATTACGTCAATTCCATCCGGGTACGAGAGTTTAGCGAGTTCAATAATTTACTGACCGCCTACCAAGCCGGAATCTCGGGCAACTGGCAAGTCAGCCCGGACCACGAGCTTTGTTTCCAGATCGTGAATAACCGCAACGGTAACGACGAGGACATCTACCCTACCGGACTTCCCGAGGGTACCGCCAAGGCCAAGATACCCTTTATGTACACGGTCAACTGGAATAGCTATTACCTGGACAAGACCTTGCAACTGCGTTATGCCACCGCCGTCGGACAGCAGACCCGCAAGCGCTACTCCTACTATTTCACCTGTGGCAATACCTATGAGAAAGGCCCGTTGCTAACATACCTCGACGTTATGTACACCCGCCAAGGGATCGACCAACATGGGGTCGTCAGCCGTCTGCCCGGCACGCCTCATACCGCCATGAACACCGAATACCTATCGATTATCGGCGACGTGGATTACCGTGTCCACCCCCAATGGAACGTTTACGTGAAAGGGGCGTACGAGACCGCCCGGGTGTATAAGAGCAACGGTGATTTCCGGAAAGGGATGTACCGCCGTTCGTGGAACGCGCAGAGTAGCGTGGAATTCTTCCCCTTCAAGCAACTCGACCTTTTCGTATTCGTCCTATACACCTACCGGGGCGTTATCCTAGAGAAAGCCGCCACGCGAATGGGAGCCATAGAGCCGGATACACACCGTATATCGCTGGGGCTGGTCTATTCGATCCCGGTCTTCTGACAAACCGCGCATACCCCATCCACCCCATAAAAAAAGCGGTGCCTTCCGTTTCCGGAGACACCGCCCTCATTCTATAATAAAAGACCTGTTATATTAAGCCTCTACATCCCAATTCTCGGCAACCATACGTTTGTAGCTACGCAGACGCCATTTAGCGTTCTCCTCGGCGGCGGCAAACAACTCAGCGGCCTCAGCCGGATATTGTTTAGCTACGGAAGCGAAACGAACCTCACCCTTCAAGAAGTCTTGGAACTTGCTCCAATCCGGCTCCTTGCTATCCAAGGTGAACGGATTCTTGCCCTCTGCCTCCAAAGCCGGGTTGTAACGCCACAAGTGCCAGTAACCGCATGCTACGGCTTCTTTCTCCTCAGCTTGCGACTTACCCATACCCTTCTTCAAACCGTGGTTGATACAAGGAGCGTAAGCGATGATCAAGGAAGGACCGTCGTAAGCCTCGGCCTCGCGGATCGCCTTCAATGTCTGGGCTTGGTCGGCGCCCATAGCGATCTGAGCCACATATACGTAACCATAAGTAGTAGCCATCAAGCCAAGGTCTTTCTTACGTACCCTCTTACCGGAAGCGGCGAACTTAGCGATAGCGCCCACCGGAGTAGCCTTCGAGGACTGACCACCCGTGTTAGAGTAAACCTCGGTATCCAATACCATGATATTTACGTTCTTGCCGGAAGCGATCACGTGATCCAAACCACCGTAACCGATATCGTAAGAAGCACCGTCACCACCGATAATCCATTGAGAACGTTTTACCAAGAAGTGAGACAATTCCTTGATCTGAGCGCAAACCGGACAACCCTCCTTGATGCCTTGCTCAACGAATGCCATGATTTGCGGAGCCAATTCCTTCGTCTTCTCGGCGTCGTTCTGGTTAGCGATCCAAGCGGCGGCTATTTCTTTCGCCTCAGCCGGAGCATGCTCGCCCACGGTGATCTGTTGCAACAAGCCTTCCAGACGTTTACGCATCTTCTCGTTCGCCAATTCCATACCCAAGCCGAACTCGCAGAAGTCCTCGAACAAAGAGTTTGCCCAAGCAGGACCTTGACCCTTCTCGTTCGTTGTATAAGGAGTGGAAGGAACAGAACCGGAGTAGATAGAAGAACATCCGGTAGCGTTAGCCACCATCTCGCGGTCGCCGAACAACTGGGTGATCAACTTCACGTACGGAGTCTCGCCACAACCGGAGCAAGCGCCTGAGAATTCAAACAACGGAGTAGCGAACTGTGAGTTCTTCACGTTAGACTTGATGTCTACCAAGTTTTGCTTAGAAGAAACGTTAGCCACGCAGTAGTTCCAGTTATCGGCCTCAGCCAACTGGCCTTCCAGCGGAACCATAGACAAAGCCTTGTTGCCCTTGAATCCCGGACAGATATCGGCGCAGTTACCGCAACCCAGACAGTCGAGAACGTCTACCTGCATACGGAACTTCATACCCTTCATAGCGGCTGGAGCCTTCACGTCCAACATAGCGAAGCTAGCGCCCTTCTGCTCCTCGTCGTTCAATACGAACGGACGGATAGAAGCGTGAGGACAAACGTAAGCGCATTGGTTACACTGGATACAGTTCGCCTCATTCCAAACCGGAACGAAAGCGGCCACGCCACGTTTCTCGTATTTAGCGGTTCCTTGCGCCCAAGTACCATCCTCGATGCCCTTGAATGCGGAAACCTTCAATAAGTCGCCATCCTGAGCGTTGATCGGACGAACTACCTCGTTGATGAAAGCGGGATCGTTGTTTACGACAGCCTCATCATCCGGAAGGTTAGCCCAAGCGGGATCAACCGTCAATTGGTTGTACTCGCCACCCCGGTCTACAGCCGCGTAGTTCTTGTTAACCACGTCCTCGCCCTTCTTACCGTAAGACTTAACGATGAATTTCTTCATCTGCTCGATAGCCAAGTCTACAGGGATAACACCCGTGATACGGAAGAAAGCGGACTGGAGGATCGTATTGGTACGGTTACCTAAACCGATCTCCAAGGCGATCTGTGTAGCGTTGATATAATATACAGTGATATTCTTCTGAGCGAAGTAACGTTTTACCTTATTAGGCAAGTGCTTAGCCAACTCCTCGGCGCCCCAAACGGTATTCAACAAGAAGGTACCGTTCTCACGCAAACCACGAGTCACGTCGTACATGCGCAAATAAGCCTGAACGTGGCAAGCCACGAAGTTCGGGGTATTCACCAAATAAGTAGAACGGATCGGATGATCACCGAAACGTAAGTGAGAACAAGTGAAACCACCGGATTTCTTAGAGTCGTAAGAGAAATAAGCCTGACAGTATTTATCCGTGTTATCACCGATAATCTTCACCGAGTTCTTGTTAGCGCCTACCGTACCGTCGGCACCCAAACCGTAGAACTTAGCCTCGAACATACCCTCACCGCCCAAGGCGATCTCTTCCTTCTGAGGCAGAGAAGTGAAAGTAACGTCATCCACGATACCGATCGTGAACTGGTTCTTCGGCATCGGCAACGCCAAGTTCTCGAATACGGACAGGATCTGAGCCGGAGTCGTATCCTTAGAACCCAGACCATAACGGCCACCTACGATAACCGGAGCATCCTCCTGACCATAGAAGCAGTCTTTTACGTCCAGATACAACGGCTCACCGTTAGCACCCGGCTCTTTCGTGCGATCCAATACGGCGATACGCTTAGCGGTCTTAGGCACGGCAGCCAAGAAATGCTTAGCGGAGAACGGACGATACAAGTGAACGGATACCAAACCTACCTTCTCGCCCTTAGCGATCAAGTGATCGATAGCCTCACGAGCGGCCTCCGTAACAGAACCCATGGCGATGATCACGCGCTCAGCGTCCTCAGCTCCGTAATAATCGAACAAACCGTATTTACGGCCCGTGATCTTGGAGATCTCGTTCATATATTCTTCTACGATAGCGGGAACCGCCTCGTAGTACGTGTTGGAAGATTCTCTGTGTTGGAAGAAATGATCCGGGTTCTCGGCCATACCGCGAGCGACCGGTCTCTCCGGGTTCAAGGCACGGGCACGGAACTCAGCCAAGGCCTTCTGGTCGATAAGCGGAGCCAAGTCCTCATTCTCCAAAGCCTCGATCTTCTGGATCTCGTGAGAGGTACGGAAACCGTCGAAGAAGTTCACGAACGGCACACGAGACTTGATCGTAGCCAAGTGAGCTACACCGGCCAAGTCCATAACCTCCTGTACGGAACCCTCGGCCAACATGGCGAAACCTGTCTGACGGGCAGACATCACGTCTTGATGGTCACCGAAGATACACAACGCATGAGAAGCCAATGTACGAGCGGATACGTGGAAAACGCAAGGAAGCAATTCACCGGCGATCTTGTACATATTAGGGATCATAAGCAACAAACCTTGAGAAGCAGTGTAGGTTGTTGTCAAGGCACCAGCTTGCAATGAACCGTGAACAGCACCTGCGGCACCACCCTCTGATTGCATTTCCTGTACCATTACAGTCTCGCCGAAAATATTCTTACGTCCGGCTGCAGCCCATTCATCTACATATTCAGCCATTGTAGACGACGGAGTGATGGGGTAAATCGCGGCTACCTCGCTGAACATATACGAGATATGAGCAGCGGCCTGATTACCATCACAGGTTAAAAATTTCTTCTGTTTTGTCATAGACCTATAAAACTATTAGTATTAAAAAATATCCTTACTTAATATAAAAAACCGAACAACCAAAGCGGGATCATGTTCCCCTCCCCGATCTCGGTCTTATCGACAGCATAGTACATATCCGGATTGTTCTTCACTTTCATGTTTTCCTCGATCCGGAAATTATACATCGTATTCACCAGAAAGTGGGCGTTCTTGATTCCTTCATTCAGCTTATTGTCTTTCAATAGTTGGTTATAAAAGAACGACTCACGCACCGCCCCGGCATTTACCTCCATCGGACGGATGGGGTACATCAGGTTCGAGTTATACATATATACCTTGGAGGGTTTCTTCGGAAAGGATTCGCCCACCGGATACAGCATATTCATCAAACGGGCATCTGTCAAATACTTGATATAGTTCATCACGGTGGCCCGGGATGTCTCGATATCCTTGCTCAACTGACTCACGTTTGGGGTACAAGGAGCGCTCGTAGCCAATAAGTAGAGTAGTTTGCGTAGCTTTGGCAGGTAGCTTTGTTCGATTTGTTTTATGTATAACACGTCCACCTCTAGCATCATGTTCATGGTCTTCAGCAGGTTCTCGGAGAAGTTGCGCTTTTCCAAGAAGAACGGATAAAAACCATGATGTAGATAATCTTGGAAATAAGCCATCGGCCTTACGACCGAGCAAATACGTTTGGCGATTTCCTGATGATTCTCTAATACCTCATCGAACGTGTACGCGGGAAACTGGTTCCCCGACATCAAATTCAAGAACTCACGGAACGAGAACCCCCTGAGGTTATACGATACCACCTTGCCGGACAGGTCCGGATTCTCCTCTTTCAGACGCATCACCGACGAACCGGAGAAAACGATCTTCAAGTCCTCGAAATTATCATAGCAATACCGCAACTCTCTCGACCAATCGGAATACTTAAACACTTGGTCTATCAACAACACCTTTCCGCCTTTAGCCCGAAACTCGGCGGCGAAATCAACGAGTGTGCGTTCCGTAAAATAGAAATGATTTAAATTAATGTATAAGCATTCCTTATTATCGGCACCAAAATATTCACGGGCATAGTCTAACAAGAAAGTGGTCTTTCCGACTCCTCGCGAACCTTTAATACCGATCAACCGATCCTCCCAATTGATCTCATCCATTAATCCCCTTCGTACCGGAGAATACAGATGCTCTACCAGATATTTATGTGTTTTAAAGAATGCTTCCACCTACATAATTGGTAATTGAAAATTTGGAATTACCGATGCAAAGATAAACATCTTTTCTCATTTGCAATGCGGAGATTGCAATTTTATTGCAAAAAGTAAAGTTCAAACTAACAATTGCCTATCAACGTATTCTGTCTCGTAAAGACGGAGCGCACTCCAGTCCTTACGAAACAAAAGATATTATTCAATGATCGAGATCCATCCGTAAGTATCCGGCTCGTCGCCATACTGGATGGCACGTAGCTTATGATATAGTTTCTCGCAAACAGGACCCGGTTTGCCATCTTTGGCGATAACAAAAGATTTGTTCTCATCCAAATCGTCGATTTGTGAGATCGGGGCGATAACCGCAGCGGTACCACACTCGGCAGCCTCGTCGAACGTAGCGATCTCCTCGAAAGGAACCGGACGACGCTCTACCGTCAAGCCCATATCCTCGGCCAATTGCTGCAAGCTCTTGTTCGTGATCGAGGGCAAGATCGAGTGGGATTGCGGAGTGATATAGCTATTGCCACGGATTCCGAAGAAGTTAGCCGGACCGCACTCATCCAGATATTTCTTCTCTTTCGGATCCAGATACAATACGGCGGCGTATCCCTTGGAATGAGCGATCTCGCCAGCTACCAAGCTAGCGGCATAGTTACCACCCACCTTGATCGTACCTGTCCCGTTAGGAGCCGCACGGTCGTACTCACGAAGCACGCACACCTTCGAGGGCTGGAATCCACCCTTGAAATACGGACCTACCGGAGTGACAAATATCATAAACATATATTCGGGAGCCGGCTTCACACCCACCTGAGCGCCCAAGCCGATCATCAACGGACGAATATATAAAGCGGCACCGCTCTCATAAGGAGGAACAAAACGCTCGTTCAATTTCACGACCTTACGTACAGCTTCCTCGAACATCTCTACAGGCAACTCAGCCATCTTGATACCCCGGCTGGAAGATTGCATACGTTTAGCGTTCTCATCCATACGGAATACACGGATCTTACCGTCTTTTCCACGGAAGGCCTTCAAACCCTCGAAAGACTCTTGTCCGTAATGCAAGCAAGTAGCGGCCATGTGAATATTGATAATCTCGGATGAAGAAACTTCCAACTCACCCCATTTGCCGTCACGATAGTAGCATCTTACATTGTAGTCTGTCTTGATATAACCAAATCCCAGCTCAGACCAATTTAAATTTTCCATATCTATACAATTTGCTGTAATTAGTTTAAAATTAACAAATTACACTGTTAATAATATCGCTCAAAAGCAAAAACGCCCATAGCCGTCGCTATGGGAGATTTTGTGTACCGCAAATATACGCTAATTTATATATAGTTCGGCCTATAAACTAAAAAAAGCAAACGGAAGGCCACGGCTTTTTCATTTAACATTTCGTTAAAGTGGGGTTTCTTGTAAATTTTAACATGCGCTTTTGTTTTCGGTGGAAGGATTCCGGAAAACACGTACGACCTTTCCGGAAAACACGTACGACTTTTTCCAAAAACATGTACGTGTTTTCGCAGAAAGATTATCCTGTTTTTAATTACTGATTATCAGATTCTTATACACAATTTTCTCTCGTAAACTTATTGTGCGGAATTTCACTTGAGATTCATGCATTCCGGCCTGCCGAAACGGATGGGTAAATGAAAGAGCCGTGGCATGGATATATACAAATAGCGGATTAAAATCTATGTTACCAAGATTTTTGCTACATTCGCGTCAAAAATAATTAAAATATGAAAGTCATTGATCTGATAAGGGATAGTAAGAGTACCGCTTTTTCTTTCGAGATATTACCGCCGCTGAAAGGTAACAGTATCCAGAAGGTGTATAATGTAATTGACAAGTTGAAGGAATTCGACCCTAAATACATAAATATCACCTCCCACCATAGCGAGTTCGTCTATAAAACCTTACCAGACGGAAGTTTCCAGAAAGTAAACATCCGTAAACGTCCGGGCTCCGTAGCGATCGCTTCGGCTATCCAGAATAAATACGGTATTCCTGCCGTACCCCATATTATATGTAAAGGCTTTACGAAAGACGAGACGGAATACGCTTTGATCGATTTGAACTTCCTTGGCGTAAACAACCTCTTAATATTAAGGGGAGATATAAAGACCTTAGAGGCCTCCCAGCAAAACCCGGAGTTATACCACGATCATGCGACTGATTTACAGCAGCAGGTAAATCATTTCAACGAAGGTATCGCGTTAGACGGTTCCAAGATAGACGGTATAGAGACTCCCTTCTCGTACGGCATGGCTTGCTATCCGGAGAAGCACGAGGAAGCGCCCAATATGGAATCTGATATCTATTATTTAAAGGAGAAAGTAAAAAATGGCGCTGAATATCTGGTAACCCAAATGTTCTTCGATAATAAAAAATATTATGCGTTCGTGGACCGTTGCCGTGCGGAAGGCATCACGGTTCCCATCATCCCCGGTATCAAACCGATCGTTTTCAAGAACCAATTAACGGTTCTTCCGAAGATATTCCGTGCGGATATCCCGGAGCCTTTCGCAACAGAATTACGTAAATGTAAAGATGATGCGGAAGCGAAAGAGGTGGGTGTGGAATGGTGTATACAGCAGTGCAAGGATCTGATCGTTCATGGTGTACCGAGCTTACATTTCTACACAATGATGGCCTCGGATAGCGTTTACAAAATAGCGAAAGAAATTTATTGAAATACAATAGGGGTTTTTGTACGCTGAGTTGTCTAATAGAAGTACACGATTGAACAATCATGTACTAAGTATGGTTATTTTTAAAATTCTAAGGTAATGAAATACATATTCTTTATTGGACTTGACTTGGTATTGTATCCGTTCTTAGTTTTACTCTACATATGTCAATTGATATTTACAAAACCTCGCGCTTTTTGATATCTGAATACTTTTCCGTAACTTCGTTCATTATTCTATAGAAAAGGAAATATCTCATGTATTTTAAAGATATCATCGGGCAAGAGGAAGTGAAGGAACGGTTGAGACAATCGGCTCGGACGGGGATCGTACCCCATGCACAGTTATTCACAGAGCAAGGGGGAGCCGGGGCGTTTCCGCTGGCTTTGGCTTACGCCCGTTATCTGAATTGTACGAACCGGACGGACACGGACGCTTGTGGACGTTGCCCGTCATGCCTCAAATATGACGAATTGGCACATCCCGATTTACATTTTGTATTCCCGATCGTAGCCAAGAAAGAGAAAAAGAAAGAGGTCTGCGATGATTATCTCAGTGAATGGCGTGGGTTCCTCAAAGAACATCCCTATTTCAATATGGATGAATGGCTGGATTATATCGAGGCCGGAAACTCACAAGCCATCATCTATTCCAAGGAAAGCGATGAGATTATCCATAAACTGAGCCTAAAGATTTATGAGGCGGAATATCGTATCTTGATAGTTTGGTTGCCGGAGAAACTGCATCCTACTTGTGCCAATAAGCTTCTGAAAATCATAGAGGAGCCTCCTATGAGAACGGTTATTCTTATGGTATCCGAGACTCCGGATCTTATCCTCGGGACCATCCAATCCCGTGCGCAACGCATCCACATCCGTCCCATTGAGACCGATGCGATCATGAATGCCATGATATCCCGTTTCGGGCTTTCGCCCGACGACGCTAAACACGTCGCTCACCTCTCCTCCGGAAGTTTTATCAAGGCGATGGAGGCGATTAGCTTGGGCGAGGAAAATAAATTCTTTCTGGAGCAATTCAAGGCCATGATGCGAAACTCATGGGCACGAAACGTAAAAGGCATGAAAGCGATGGCAGACGTCATGGCAGGGATCGGACGGGAGCGACAGAAGAACTTCCTCTCCTATTGCCAGCATTTGATCCGGGAGAACTTCATGTACCGGTTCCAATCACCCGAACTTAATTATATGAATCTAGACGAGGCAAGCTTCTCTGTTAAGTTCTCACCTTTCGTGAACGAACGAAACGTGATCGATTTGATGGAAGAATTGGCGAAAGCGGAACGCCATATCACACAGAACGTGAATGCCAAGATGGTCTTTTTTGATTTATCCTTACGAATTACCGTACTAATCAAAAGATAAGTCTTCAGATTTTCTTGTTACGCCAATTTCCTTTCCACAGATAGAAGAAAGAAGAAAGGATCATGATATTATATACATACTCCGTAGTCCAGCAAACCGCCACGTCCGCACGCAACCATACAGCGACATACAATATATATAATACGTACACGAATATGCTAGCCATATCGATTTCCAGCGCACGTCGGGTATTGCCTGTTCCCGATACGCTAAAGAAATAAATAAAACCGGGAACGGCAAAGAGATAAGAGGACAGCATCACCCACAGCGAGGGGATCGAGCTAGCGATCAAATCCGGGTTATCCGTATAAATACGCAATACGGTAGACGGGAACATAGCGATCAAGATACCGATCGGTAGCACGAACGCATAGCATAGCCCGATCATCCTCCAGCAAAGCGGAAGCACCCGGTCCGACTCCCCGGCGCCGATCAAGTTACTTACCAGCGAGCTGTTCGTGGAGGCGAAAGCATTCACGAACATAAACAGGAACGAGGAGATGCTACGTACCACATTCGTAATCGCCAACGGCCGCTCACCCAGATGCTCCATAGCGATAAAGAAGATAAACCATCCCCCAAAAGCGATCCCATGCTGGATCATCACCCAGATAGAGACACTCAGTATTTGTCCCAGCATCCTAAAATCCACTCTCGTAAAACGGAACAGACCATATTTTTTATAATCTATCTTCTTCCAAGTATAAATCACGAAGAACAATACGGAAACAGCTTCCGAGATCGAGGAAGCGATAGCGGCACCCGCTATCCCCAAAGCGGGGAACCCGAACTTACCGAATATCAAGATATAGTTCAAGACCACGTTGGTAAGCACCATCACCACCGAATTGGCCGTCAAGATCTTCGTATTCGTCGTACTCACGTAAAACGCACGGAACATCACCGCTATAAAAGAGAAGAAGAACCCGTACACCCGCCAGTCCAGATAGCTCATCGTCGCTCGATACACCTCTTCCGAACCGATCATCCGGTGGAGCAGATGGGGCGTAAGCAGATTAGAGGCCGTAAACAACACCGCCGCCAGCAAAAAAAGGAATAGCCCGCCTTGCGTGAAAACCTCGCCGATCCGTTTATACTCCCCCTCACCGTTACGACGTGCCATCAGCACCTGAGCGCCTACACTGAAACCAAAGCCCAGCATATAAATCACAAGATAATAGACTCCTGCCAAGGCGGAGGCACCTAGCTCGACCTCGCCGACACGTCCCAGATAAGCGGTATCCGTCAATCCGATCATATGCTCCATGAGCAAGCTGATTAATACCGGATACGTGATCTTTAGAATTTGTTTGTTCGTATATCGCATGATGAATCTTAAATAAAAGGGAGGCAAAGGTAGTAATAAGATGCCAGTCACACAATATTACCCCATGCGATCCGTTTCTTATCATATTACATTATTATACGAAGAGATATGGTTACAAAACTCATCATGGCCTGTATTTTGTCCGCTACGCTATTGAGCTGCAACGGGCAAAACACAAATACGATCAACTACGCTACCGTCGAACCCCTGCATATCAATCGTTTTGACAAGGATTTATTCCGGCTGATCGATACGGAAGATACCACCTTGCAACCCGAACTAATCAAACAATACCCGGAAATGCTGGATATCATCGGGAAAGGCATATTAAACCTGCAAACCATCGAGACTCCCGGCTTCTTCGAGAAAATGCGGAATTATTACTCGGAGCCTACCTTGAAAGGCTTGTATCGTGACGCTATCACCCAATATGATTCCGTGGAGGATATCGAGAAATCCTTGGGATACGGATTCGCCTATCTAAAGGAGAATTTCCCCTCGATGCAGATCCCTGCTATCTATATGCATGTATCCGGTTTCAACCAGAACGTATTGGTAGGCGATAGCCTGCTTTCCCTTTCCATCGATAAGTATATGGGAAAGGACTATCCCTTGTACCAAGATTTCTTCTATGACTCCCAGAAATTGAAAATGCAACGTGGACTCGTAGTCCCGGATTATCTGGCGGGGTGGCTCATGTCCGAATATCCTTTCGCGGGAAAAGAGAACGTATTGCTGGACCGGATGATTTACGAGGGAAAAATCAAATACCTGCTCTCGCAAGCCCTAGGCGTTCCCGATGCCGCCGAGCTAATGGGATACACCGAACAGGCCTACAACTGGTGCAAGGACAACGAAGGAACAATCTGGAAAGCAATCATCGAGCGCAAGCATCTTTATACCCCGGATCAACTGACAACTTCCCAGTATTTCGAGGATACCCCGGCCATTTTCCCCGAGAACGACGCTCCCGGGAATATCGGGACTTGGATAGGCTGGCAGATCATCAACCAGTACATGAAGGAGACGGGATCTACCCCGGAGGCGTTGATGCAAAACAACGACGCCCAAGAAATCCTAACCGCCTCAAAGTACAAACCCCTATAAACAGGAAAACCGCCCTATTCTCACGAACAAGACGGATAACCTAATCTAACTTAATTCTAATACCATGAAAAACACTATATCTTAATAACAAGGCTTTTTAAAAAAGGTTCAATGGAATGAGATTTTAAACCTCTTATTTACCTTGGTTGTTGTAACAGGAAACGAAAACAAGGTGAGTCCGATGGATAATGATCTCTTAGATATAACAAAATTGAGGCGCTGGCGGATCTGGAAATTGAAACTTATTGACGCCAGACTTTATTTTGTAAGCATTTTCGTGGGATTGCTGACCGGGTTGGTAGCGGTACCTTATCACTATCTGCTCCAGCAGTTATTCAATAGCCGGAAACTTTTTTTCGACGGTCATTACCCTTGGTATTTCCATGTCTTGTTCTTCTTCACGCTATGGGGTATATTGCTTTGCGTGAATTGGATGGTCAAGAAGATGCCGCTGATTACCGGTGGGGGCATTCCCCAGACACGGGCGGTTATCAATGGCAGGATCACTTATAAAAACCCATTGACACAATTAATCGCCAAGTTCACGGGAGGGATATTAGCGATCAGCGCCGGCCTGTCCCTTGGTCGTGAGGGGCCGTGCGTACAGATCGGATCTTACGTGGGGAATATCATTTCCAAATGGGGACACGTATTGGCTGGAGAGCGCAAGCAACTTTTGGCCGCCGGCGCAGGTGCCGGATTGGCCGCCGCTTTCGCCGCTCCCCTCGCTTCCTCACTTTTGGTGATCGAGTCCATCGAACGGTTCGACGCTCCCAAGACCGCCATTACCACCTTGCTGGCAGGGGTCGTGGCGGGAGGCGTAGCGAGCTTGATTTTCCCCTTCAACCCCTACTCGCAGATTAGCGCAATTGCCCCGCAGGCTACTTTTATAGATCAACTGAAGTTGTTCTTATTTCTGGCCGTGGTTATTTCCGTCTTCGGGAAAATTTACTCGATGTTTACCCTTTGGTGCAAGGATTTCTTTACCAGACTGAAGCATCCTCCTTATATGAAGATGTTGTACCTGCTTATCATAGCGTATACGATCTCATTGACGGAGATCGACTTGACAGGAGGAGGCGAGCAATTCCTTATCATGCAAGCGATGCATGGATATCACCCCGTTTTATGGATAGCGGCGATGATGCTCATCCACTTGATATTCACGTCTCTCTCTTTCTCCTCCGGACTGCCGGGAGGGAATTTCATCCCTACACTAGTTACCGGGGGATTGTTCGGGCAGATCATCGCCTTATTATTGGTGAAGTATGGTTTCATTGAAACGGAGAGCATCAGCTATATCATGTTAATCAGCATGGTAGGTTTCTTGGTGGCGGTAGTCCGGACACCACTGACGGGTATCGTCTTGATTACGGAGATAACCGGGCATCTGGATGTATTCTACCCCTCTATCATTGTCGGCGGGCTTACGTATTACTTCACGGAAATGCTACAGATAAAGCCCTTTAACGTGGTTCTCTACGACGAGATGATCTCGACTCCAGCCTTCCGTACCGAAGGGCGTTCCAGCCTGTTCGTAGAGATCATGACAGGTGCCTATTTCGACGGGAAGGAGGTAGATCACCTCACCCTCCCCCAACGTTGTATCATCAAGACTATTCACCGGGATCGCAAGGACTTGGCTCCCGCCGGACAGACCCTTATCCCCGGTGATCAAGTAGAGATCGAGATCGATTCGCAGGATATCGAGAAGCTGTATGAGCCGCTGATTAGCATGGCGAACATCTATTAATCGCAGACCTGCCAATCGCCTCGAAAAGAAATGCCACACCAAGAATCCCCCGGTGTGGCACATCAACAAAACGCTACATTATCAGAAGTTATATTGAGCGGAAACATTAAGTCGGTTGGCGTGGCGGGTCATATCGTTGAAATCGGTACGCCAGCCTCTCAAGTACTCGGCGCCGACTTGCAGATTAGCGTTCACGTTCCAGAAAATGTTGGCTACCAAGTATTGACCGTAGCGGTATTGATCCGACGGGGTAACCGGGTAATCATTCTCGCTGTATAAACGAGTCTGGCTATAGGTGCTGGAGACGAATACCTTCGGCGTGATATTATACTGCAAGCCAGCGTACCAACCCATCATCGGAAGCACTTGCATCTTACCTTTGGCCTCGGGGTCTGGAACCAGATCCACGTCCAGATTACTGATATCATTCAAGAACTGGCTGATACCCCGGCCGTAAGTAGCCTGACCGTAGAAGTTCAGCTTGCTCGTCACATTGAACGTAGAGGCGGCAAACACGCCCCATCCGGCCTTAGACTCGGCCCGTTGCGCCACCAAGTTCTCGTACGTCATATTACGTACGATACCAGCTACACGGATATGGCTGCTCTTATTCCAAGCGTATTGGATATAGGCAGGGAAGTTCGGCATACGTTGGTTACTGATATTCACGCTTTGGTTCGTGATGCCATCCACCACTGGCATCTCGATACCTACACCCGCTTTCCATCCCTTACCGAAAGCACGCTCATAGCGTAACAGGGTGGCACGGCTGAAAACCTGTCCGGCAGGCCCCGCATAATCGATCGAGGGCGGAAGGGCGGCCAGATCCATGAAGGTACTATAATCGTAACCCATCGTGAAACCAAGGAAAGACACATAGGCGTTCTGGAGCTCGAAGACCTTGCTGCCTCCCCGGAAGTTACCCGCCGTATACACGACGAAATCCCCGAGGTGTTTGGTACGACCCACTAATTTCAAAAATATCGTACTGGTAGTAGCGTCCATCTGGAACTGGTTACGGACGTAGTTCTGCCCACCATTCGGGATCATGGACGGATAGAAATCGACATCATCCGAAATCCCGCCGAAATCATACTCCGCCGTAGCCTTCACGTAACCGCCGATACCCAAGGCGAAACGTCCCTTACGATCGGTCAATACGAAGCGGGGGGCTTTCGGGTCGTGGAAACGAGGGCTCTGCGTCTCATTCATTATCCTCACGATTTCATCACCTGCCTTGTCTTGGCTGACAAGGACTATCGAATTTGGCACGTCATCCTCGATGACCACCTTTTGAGCCTTAGCGGGAGCCGATAAGAATCCCATACCTAGCAGTAATACTGCTCCTTGTACAAATAGTCTCATAAATGTGTTTTGTTTAGATTAATTACCTACCTTGAACAAGGCTATAAAGAAAAGGTTCTGATTTTAACAACCCTACGAGCACTTTTTCCACCCTATTGCCCGTTCAAAAAATATTCATATATTTGCGGAATATATTACTTGGGATGAGAAGATTTTTATTGTTCATACTCGCTGTTCTTTACCTCGGGGTTTCCTCCGGGTTTGCGCTGAATTACCATTATTGTATGGGTAAGTTGGCGGAAGTGAGTTTGCAGTATCTTGACACTTGCCCCAGTTGCGGTGAGGCGGGCACGTCCCATAAGTGCTGCTCTACCGAGACGGAATATGTTAAGTTATCCGTCGATCAGGATGTGGCGAATACGCTCGTGCAATTGTCCGCTCCTGTCGCTGTAGTTTTGTTGTTCGATCTACTCGACTCCTATAAGATCGCCGGGCGAGACGAGACAACACGTTCCAATCCCTTTATTAATCCACCCAAGGAGAATAGCGCTATCCCGTTATTCGTCCATCATTGTACTTTTTTGATTTAGCGTATAGGCTTCCTTTTTAAAAGGCGATTTACGTCTGTTTACGCACGAGTACCGGCGTAATCTATTGCGAGTACTGGAGTAATCCACCGCAAGTACTGGAGTAATCCATTGCAAATACTGGAGTAATCCATTGCGAGTACTGGCGTAAAGCATCACGAGTACTCATGTGATCGCTTGCCTTCAAAGACGAACAAATAAGCGTTCTCATATGTTTTCAAATCATAAAAGCTCATTCAAATGTTAAATAGAATCATTCGTTACTTCCTTGAGAACAGGGTGGTAACCTTACTTTTACTAGTGCTGATTATCGTATGGGGCATCTCCACGTCTCCCTTCAATTGGCACGGGGGGATCATTCCCCGGAATCCGATTCCGGTAGATGCCATCCCCGACATCGGCGATAACCAGCAGATCGTGGCCACAGAATGGATGGGCCGCTCGCCGAAGGATATACAGGACCAGATCACTTATCCGCTGACCACCTCTCTTTTAGGTATCCCGGGAGTGAAGACGATCCGTAGTTCCTCCATGTTCGGGATGTCCTTCATATACATCATCTTCGATGACGATATAGAGTTCTACTGGAGCCGTTCCCGTATATTGGAGAAGCTGAACTCCCTGCCTCCGGGAACTTTGCCGGAAGGCGTGCAGCCTACCTTGGGACCGGACGCTACCGCCCTCGGGCAGATCTATTGGTATACGCTGGAAGGACGGGACCCCAAGACCGGTAAACCTACCGGAGGCTGGAACGCCGAGGAGTTGCGTACGATACAGGATTTCTACGTCAAGTACACCTTATCCTCCGCCGAGGGGGTATCCGAGGTTGCCTCGGCGGGCGGTTTCGTGAAGGAGTACCAGATCGAGTTGAACCCGGATGCCATGTACGCCTTCAACGTCTCCGTGATGGATATCATGAGCGCCATCAAGAAGAGCAACCTCGATATCGGCGCCGAGACGATGGAGATCAACAAGGTGGAGTACCTGATCCGGGGCTTGGGGTATATCAAGAATGTAAAAGATATAGAGAATGCCGTCATCACCGTTCGGGAAGGCGTACCGGTTCGCATATCGGACGTGGCGTTCGTGAATATCGGTCCGGGAACCCGACGGGGAGGGCTGGACAAGGAGGGTGTGGAGGCCGTGGGCGGAGTGGTCGTAGCCCGCTATGGCTCCAACCCATTGGAGGTTATCAATAACGTAAAGGCGAAGATCAAGGAGATGGAACCGGGATTGCCCCAGAAGGTACTGGCGGACGGGACGGTCTCCAAGGTAACCGTCGTGCCGTTCTACGACCGTACGGGGCTTATCAAGGAGACGATCGGGACGTTGGAGACCGCCCTCTCCCACGAAATATTGATCTGCGTGATCGTTATCATCGTGCTGGTGCTCAATCTGAGGGCCTCTATCGTTATCGCCAGCATGCTACCGATAGCGGTGCTCGCCACGTTCATCATCATGCGTTATACGGGGATAGCGGCGAATATCGTGGCTTTATCGGGTATAGCGATCGCCATTGGCGTGATGGTGGATGTAGGGGTCGTCTTCGTGGAAAGTATCATCCGTTACCGGGAGATGCCCGAGAACAGACATATACAGGGGGGAAAGGCGTTTGTCAACCTTATTTATAAGGCGGTAAGCGAGGTGTCCGGGGCAATCAGCACAGCGATGATCACGACGATCGTCAGCTTCCTCCCCGTCTTCACCATGGAGGCGCAGGAAGGGAAGATGTTCTCGCCTTTGGCCTATACCAAGACATATGCTTTGGCTTCCGCCTTCGTGCTGGGATTGATCTTGCTTCCTTCCCTATCGTATTGGTTATTCTCGATAAAGATCCATTCAAGGCAGATACGGAAAATACTGAATTACCTGTTGATCGTGGCCGGAATCGCCTTACTTATTATTTATGGAAGTATTCCGGCTATCGGGCTAACGGCAGTCGGGGTGAATAATCTATTGTCCGGTTATTGGAAGAAGCCTCAAATGAGCACTTATATCAATATCGGTATCACCCTCTTTGTCACGATCTATTACCTATCCGAGGAATGGTTGCCGATGGGGCCGCAAAAAGGGATGCTCGCCAATATATTGTTCGTGGCGGGTTGCGTAGCCATCATCCTAAGCATCCTGTGGCTGCTCGTTATTTATTATGAGAGGATATTGCGCTGGTGCTTGGATAACCGCTGGAAATTCATGTTGATTCCGGGAGCTACTATCGTATTCGGTTTCTGGATATGGAGAGGCATCGGACAGGAGTTTATGCCTAGCCTGAACGAAGGTTCTTTCCTACTGATGCCGACTAGCATGCCGCATTCCGGTATCGAGCAAAACCTTGATTATATAGAGGCGCTCGACAAACGGCTGGCCTCTATCCCCGAGGTGGAGACCGCCATCGGTAAATGGGGCCGTGTAAACTCCGCCCTCGATCCAGCGCCGGTACAGATGTTCGAGAATACGATCAACTACCGTCCGGAATATATCCTGAATGAGGACGGGAAAAGGGAACGTTTCAAGGTAAACCGGCAAGGGGAGTATCTCCTAAAAGATGGAGGCGTATATAACCCCAAAGACGGTTTCCGGCTGATTCCCTCAGACAGCCTGATCCCAGACGCTAAAGGCGATTACTTCCGCCAATGGCGACCGGAGATCAAGAACACGAACGATATCTGGCAACAGATCGTGAACGTCACCCATCTTCCGGGATTGACTTCCGCCCCGAAGCTGCAGCCTATCGAGGCCCGTCTCGTCATGTTATCCACCGGTATGCGTGCCCCGATGGGTATCAAGGTGTATGGCCCGGATCTGGAGACGATCGAGAAAGCCGGAAAGGCGATCGAGAAGGCATTGAAAGAGGTACCCTCCGTTATCCCCTCTTCCGTATTTTACGACCGTGCGGTAGGCGCCCCTTATCTGGAGATCGAACTGAACCGTGAGAATATGGCCCGTTACGGCGTAAACGTGGAGGACTTGCAAGAGATATTAAGTGCCGCTGTCGGTGGCATGGTACTGACCCGCACCGTGGAAGGCAGGGAACGTTTCCCGGTGCGCCTACGCTACGCTCGTGAGCTTCGAGATAATCCGGAGGCGCTAGGTATGATCCTCGTACCGACCGCCACTGGGGCGCAAGTCCCGCTTAAAGAGCTAGCCGATATCAACTATACCCGTGGAGCGCAGATGATCCAAAGCGAGAACACTTTCTTGGTAGGCTACGTCATCTTCGACAAACTGGCGGGGAAGGCGGAAGTGGATGTCGTGAAAGAGGCTTCCCGCATCCTTGAGCAACAGATAAAGGAGGGCGAGTTGAACCTTGATCCCGGCGTATCCTATAAGTTCGCCGGCAATTACGAGCAGCAGGAGCGTGCCACCAGCCGGCTGATGATCGTCGTTCCCCTCGCCTTGTTGATCGTCCTGCTGGTTCTATACTTTCAATTCAAGACGGTCACTGCCTCACTGATCCATTTCTCCGGGGTGTTCGTGGCCTTCGCCGGAGGTTTTATCTTGCTATGGCTTTACGGACAGGATTGGTTCATGAACTTCTCCATCGCCGGAGAGAATATGCGGGATCTTTTCCAGATGCACACGATCAATCTGAGCGTGGCAGTCTGGGTCGGTTTCATCGCCTTGTTCGGTGTGGCTACGGATGATGGGGTATTGATGGGAACCTACATCCATCATGTATTCCTCGAGCGAGACCCCCGCACCAAGCACGATATCCGGGAAGCGGTAGTAGCCGCCGGACTGAAACGGGTACGCCCAGCGGCCATGACTACAGCCACTACCCTGATCGCTTTACTCCCCGTACTTACCTCTACCGGTAAGGGGGCGGATATCATGGTACCGATGGCTATCCCTACGTTCGGAGGCATGCTGATCCAGAGTATGACCATGTTTGTCGTTCCCGTCCTGCAATGCTGGTGGCGGGAGAACGCTATAAAGAAAGAACAAAAGAATAAAATTCAAGAGGAGGTAACGACTTATGAGATATAAAAGAATCAGATCAATCATCATGGCAGGTGTACTGGGGATGCTAAACGTCCTTTTCGCTTACTCCCAGCCGGCCGATAGTTTAGGCTATTATCTGGAACTGGCGGCACGTAACAATCCGCAGATCAACGCCGACTTCTCCCTGTATAAGGCATCTTTGGAGAAAGTCCCGCAAGCCGGAGCCTATCCGGACCCGGAACTGGAGATCGGTTTCTTCCTGAAACCGATGGAGATCTTGTCCGGAAAGCAAATAGCGGATTTCACCTTGATGCAAATGTTCCCTTGGTTCGGTACCCGGAAGGCGGCCCGCAACGAGGCGACCGAGATGGCCCGGATGGCTTACGAACAATTCCGTAACAGTCGCAACAACCTGTATTACGAGGTGAAGAGTCAATGGTACCAGCTTTGCAATATCAGCGAGCAATATAAAAATACGCAGGCGAACCTTCGTCTGCTAGACCAGTTGGAACAGTTGGCATTGAACCGCTTCTCCGCTCCGTCGGCGAAGGCGGGCGGTTCCTCCGTCCTACCCTCCCCCGTATCTTCTGCTCCATCGACTCCTCCCGCCGTATCCGGTGGAGGTATGTCGGGTATGGGAGGCAGTAGCATGGGAAGCCCTACGGTACAAAGCACGGGAGCATCCGGTAGTACGATGTCCGGAATGTCCGGCGGTAGCCCTATGGGTGGAGGCTCTATGGGAAGTGGCAACTCCATGGGCGGAATGTCGGACGTACTGCGAATCCAGATGGAGAAGGTAGAACTGGAGAATACGCTAGCCTCCTTGTTATCGCAACGGAAAACGGCCGAGGCTGCTTTTAATACGTTGCTCAATCAGTCGCTAGCTACCCCGATTTCCGTCCCCGACTCGTTGGAACGGCTTCCTCTCTCATGGAGTGAGTCGATGGCTCTTGACAGCGTCATCTCCAACAACCCCATGCTTACCATGCTGGAGGCGGAAGGAAACGCTTACCGGGCCAAGGCGGAGATGGACAAGAAAATGAGTTACCCCATGCTAGGTATCGGCCTCCAGTATTCCTTGATCGGGAAGAAACCGGAAGATATGTCTATGGGCTCTATGTCCGGTATGAACGGAAAGGATATGTTCATGCCCATGCTAAAGATCAGCCTTCCTATCTTCCGTAAGAAATATAACGCACAGCAACGGGAAAGCAAGCATTATTGGAAATCCAGCGAGTTGAAGTACGAGAACACGATGAACCAACTGCAAGCCGAGTATATCCGTATTACCCAGCAATTGGAAGATGCCGCACGGAAAATCGATTTGTACCAGAAACAATACGATCTATCGTTGGCCACCTACCAACTGATCGTCCGGGAATTCTCGACAGGAAGAACGACCTTGACCGACGTGATCCAAGTGGAGCGACAAATGTTGGACTATCACTTGAAGAAAAGCGAAGCGATAGCGGAATATAATACCCAAATCGCCGGAATCGAGAAATTAATATCCACCTCTGTAAACGAATAAGAAAATGAAAAATATAAATGAAACCGTAAAATCCAAGTACCTGATATATATCCTGTTCCTAGCGGGCGGCCTCTTGTTGGGCTGGCTCCTGTTCCATAACTCCGATACCGACAGCCATACGTCACAAGCGAGCGAGACCGGCACGGAAGTTCACGCCCCTACGCATGGCCACGACCTCCAACAGAACGAGGCCGGCGAGTGGACTTGTTCCATGCATCCCCAAATTCGCCAAGACAAGCCGGGTAAATGCCCTATCTGCGCCATGGATTTGATCCCTGTACGTAAGAGCTCCTTCTCCGACAAGGCCATCGATCCCAACGCCATTCAGCTTTCGGAAGAAGCAGCAGCCTTAGCGGACGTACAAACCTCCAAGGTATCCCGCCAGAATCCGGTCAAGCAAGTCCGTTTATACGGCAAGATCGTACCGGACGAGCGTAGCCTGCAATCTCAAACAGCCCATGTAAGCGGACGCATCGAGAGCTTGAACGTTGATTTCACGGGTGAGACGGTGCGTGCCGGACAGACCCTCGCTACCCTCTACTCCCCAGAGCTTTTCACCGCTCAGCAAGAATTGTTGGAAGCGATCCGCATGGGACAATCTCAATTGATACAGGCCGCCCGTGAAAAACTATATTTATGGAAGATGACAGATGCCCAGATCGCCGCTATCGAGAAGTCCGGCTCTATCTCCCCGGTTGTAGAGATCAAGTCGAACACGAGCGGTATCGTCCTGTCCAAGCGGGTAAGCCAAGGTGATTATGTATCCCAAGGAGCTATCCTTTTCGACGTGGCGAACCTCACGAAGGTATGGACCTTGTTCGACGCTTTCGAGGTGGATCTCCCTTTCCTTAGCAAAGGTGATCCGGTGGAATTTACCTTGCAAGCGCTACCCGGCAAGAAGTTCTCGGGTAAGATCTCTTTCATCGACCCGATCTTGAACACGACGACCCGTACCGCCAAGGTCCGTGTAGAGGTACCGAACGCCTCTTTGGAGCTCAAGCCCGAGATGTACGCCACGGCAAACGTAAGCGCCCCGCTCCGCAACTATAAGAACGAGATCGTCGTACCGCAAACCGCTGTGCTCTGGACGGGTAAACGTGCTATCGTGTACGTAAAGCAACCGGATACGAATACCCCCGCTTTCTTGATGCGTGAGGTGGAGCTAGGCCCTTCCCTTGGTAACTCTTATGTTATCTTGAATGGCTTGCGAGAAGGTGAGGAAATCGTAACCAACGGAGTCTTCGCCATAGACGCCAGCGCACAGCTGGAGGGAAAAACTTCCATGATGAATAACGGCGACGAGCCCGCCAAGCCTATGACTGGGCATGAGGGGCATATGATGCATGCGCAAAGCGTCACGGGGGTAGCCTCCGAGCATGCCATGTTCGGTGTCAAAGGCTCTTGCGATATGTGCAAGGAACGTATCGAGAAAGCGGCAAAAGGGGTAAATGGTGTGTTATCCGCTCATTGGGACAAAGATACCCAGATGATCCATCTCCAGTACGATCCCCAAAAGACCTCCCCGAAAGCGATCAGCAAGGCGATCGCTAAAGTAGGCCATGACACGGATATGGATAAGGCGGATAAAGCCGTATATGATAAGCTACCGGCTTGTTGCCACTATAGATAAAGTATTGGACATTCGGGGGTGTGTCAAAAGTGTGAACATGGCACGCAGATAACGCTGATTGAGCAGATGACCGCAGATTTATGATATGAAAATCAATATATTATCTGCGTAAATCTGCTAAATCTGCGTGCCATAATACCAACTTTTAACACACCCTCCTTATTAGTAAAGATTCCAACGAAAAGAAGCGACTGCTTTAGCGGGAACCTCGTAGGTAAACGAACGTTCGCCACTGTTTACCGTTATATTTTTAGTCCCGTCCGTATTATTTAGTAATACGAGCGCTTCCGTTCCATCTAAATTCTCGAAGGCGGAATACATAATCCCATCAGCCGTATACCCTTTAGAGCCGATCCGTACTGCCCCCGGTTTCACCACAGAGGATAAATGACCGATAATATAATAATGAGAATTCCGGGTAATCGTCTTATAATCCGAGCGATCGATATCCACGGCACCATAACAAGTCTGGCAACCACCCTCTCGGTTCGGTCCCCGCTCGTTGTCCAGCATCAAGTTCCATACGATAACTGCCTTACACCAGTTATTCACCGTACCCAAGGCCGTCTCCTCCATATCTTCCATCAAGCGTTTCTCTAAGTTACGTCCATCATTCCACATGCCGATAGAAGTTTCCGTAAATATTAATTCTTTATCGGGGAACTTGCCGTTTACGTTATTCAACTCCTCCCGGTCGCCCCCGTAATTATGGTAAGCGGCACCTGTCAGGAAAGAAGCGGCATTCTCATCCTCGTAGATTTTCATCGGATAGCCTTGCTGCTCCAACATATTATCGTAATTGTAATTATGGTCGAAAGCGTAGATCTTCGTCTTGAGGCCAGTCTCTTTCAGTTTAGGGCCTAGAGCGTCACGCACGAAAGAGAGTTGCTCCTCCCATCCCATAAATAAGGAAGCGGAATTTCCTTGGTTCAAAGGTTCGTTTTGGGGAGTTATCGCCTCGATAGGAATCCCCTCGGCCTCCATCGCCTGTATCCATTTCACGAAATAGGTAGCGTAATCTTGATAATAGGCGGGATTCAGCTGTCCGCTAGTCCACGACTCGAACGGGCGCAAATCCTTTAAGTTATCCACCTTCATCCATCTTGGACAAGTCCAAGGCGATCCCAAGATTTTTATAGAAGGGCTGATCGCCAAGATCTCCTTCAAGATCGGTATCACATACTCCTTCTCCTCGCTCTGCAAGGCGAAATTCTCGACACCCTTCGTGTCACAACAAGTATACTCACTTAAAGAAAAGTCCGAGCAGCCAATCGAGATACGGATATAGCTATACCCCATCCCCTCCGTATCAGAGAAAGTCTCTTTCAGGAAAGCTGTCCGATCCTCGGGAGCCATCCGCATCAAGTTATAGCAGGTAGAGCCTGTCACGGCGGCGCCAAAGCCATCCATCGTCTGATAGCGCACCGAAGGGTCTATCGTTATCACGGAAGGCGAGGCGGCTTGTTTGTCCCCCAAGGCGATCTCACTTCTCACGAAATCTTTCGCACGATCGTTTGTCGTGACATACACCGTTACATTGTCCGAGGTCTTCGCTCCAGAACATGCGTTCAAGCAAATCAAGACCATTAATAAAGAAAAGAGAACCATACGTATTAAATTAAATAGTTTATCGAATTACCGGGTTTCTGAACCTTTCAAGATCGCATTCACGTGATTCTTTAAGATGTGGAAGGCAGGAGCGGCCATCGATCCATGATCATATCCGTCCAACTCATAGATATAAGTATTCTTATGTCCGGCCACTTTCATCATACGCCAAAAATAGGCGTTCTCCTCATAGCGGCCCAGCATCTCCATCTCCCGGTCGCCCGAGACGATAATCAATGGAGGAGCGTCAGGACGTACGTAAAACAAAGGGGCGAACTCGTCGATACTCGGTTGGGTATCTTTTATCCCCTTCGCCTGCCGATAAGCGAAATGGCTGATCGCATGACCGCTGAAAGGGATTAATGCGGCGATGGAATCAGCATCTATCCGGTACTTAGTCAACCACTTCTTATCCAGTCCGACCATATTTGTTAAATAACCTCCAGCGGAATGACCTGAGACAAAGATTTTACGCCTATCCCCACCATACTTCTCAATTTCGCTGAATGTCCAAGCGACAGCGGCGGCGGCATCATCGATACAATCGCTCAACGTGGCTTTGGGTAGCAGACGGTAATTTACGGCGATAACGGCTAATCCGCAGTTCTTCAATTCCTTCGGGATGAATTTGCTACCTCCCGACAAGCCGCCTCCGTGAAACCAGACTACCGTAGGGAAGTCTTTTGCGTTCTCGGGATAATAAAGATCCAATTTACAACGTTCCACCGCATATGGATTTTTCGATTGGGTATAAGAGATATCTCTGACTATTTTATAGTCTTGATCTTGCGCCGCAAGGATATTACAGATAAACAGACTAAATAGAAATAAATAGATTTTCTTCATGATATTAGATAATAGATTTAATACATCAAATTTAATATAAAAAAAGGAGTCACCCCTTACGGACTGACT
>NZ_QTMG01000017.1:0-107813 GCF_003635435.1 Parabacteroides sp. AF21-43
TATTTTATAATAGTGTTGCGGAATTAAGGTTTATATGAAGTTTGCGCTGCACACATCTACTGCCATAAGCTCGGTTCTAAAGGAGCCGGAGCATTTCTATGTAGATATTTATTATCTGATCATTTTAATCATCGTTACTTTTGCCCTACTTTTATTATCTTTTTTGCGTTATCACCTTTATAAGACAAAAAAGGAGAAAGAACTGAGAGAAATAGCGAGTCTTGTGGATAAAAATGAAATCTTGATACAACGTTATAGTCGTGAGATGTCGCACATCAAGGAGCAATTGGAAGCGAAGGAGAAATGCTTGATGGAATACCAGCATGCGGCTCAGTGGAAAGCGCATCGTGACGTGGAATCCTTGATCAAGGAAAAGGAACGTTTGGCGAAGTGTTTGCTGGAACAGTTGGATACGTTCAAGAAGTTGAAGATACTTTCTAAATCGGAAACGATATTGCCGGATTCGGATTGGAGAAACTTGATCGAGATCGTAAATACTCTTTATGATGATTTTATAAGTCGTTTACGTGTCGCTTATCCGGATTTGACGGAGGATGCCATTCGTTTTTGTTGCTTGATCAAATTGCGGCTAACCTCGGCGGAGCTGATGTCAGTCTTGAATGTGACGAAGGATGCTATCTATAAACGCAAATTTCGTTTGAAAAAAGAATTGATGCCAGATGATGATACTCGTTCCCTCGACGATTTCTTGGGAAGCTATTAGATCTGAACGAATAGTTTTCTTGTTAATAACTATGTTTTAGGGCATGATTTCGTTAAATCGAGTTAAGCGAATGAATTTTGCAAATAATTCAGTATGCTACATAACATAAAACCACCTATATTTGTACTGTGTTTTTCATGGTATTAGATTTAAGGTTAACAATTGAGATTGGCTGTCCGTGACGGATAGCCTTTTTTTGTATAGAGGCATGAATACACGAATTTTTGAGAACACTGCTTAAGCGCCCCTTTCCGAGGGTAACATCCATACTTTCAAAGTAAGCTAATTTCATCGGCAAAGTAAGTTAACTTGCTTTGGTATTTCAGCTAACTTACTTTGTCAATGAAGCTAATTGTATTTTTATGATCTTTTTCGGTTATTCTTTGTCTGTTTCGATTTTGTATACAATTGATGTGTTTTTGTACGCTTTTAGTTTAGTTATGCATTTAATAGTCAATTTTTTATTATATAATTTTGTCTTGTGTTTTTTTATGATTTCCTTGGTTAGCTGTTAGCACCAATTGATATATAAGGTTTGATGGCTAATAGAAGAGGGGGTAAGGAAAGAAAAATATCAAACGAATATACTTGGGACCTTAACGGACAGAACAAAATATAATATTATTCTGTTGATTGTTGTTGGAGGTAAGATTTCGTATTCCCTTAATTTATAAGAGTATATGCAAGAGAATAGGTATAATACATGTGATCGTTTTTTAGGCGGATTAGAAAAAGACTTTATTATTACGGAACAGATTGAAGATAGTCCATTGACTTCAGAGCCTTCTTTTTTGGATTACGGGATAATAGCAGTATGTAATAGAGGTAGTGCGATCATTCATTTGCTTGAAAATAAGCATGTATGGAATAAGAATGAATTGATTTTCTTATTTCCGAGACAGTTATGCTCAATGCGGAACGTGAGTGAGGACTTCTCGGCGAAGTTTATCATCATACCACATGTACTACATGGGGATGTATTAAGTTCCTTACGTCATTTTGATCCGGGATTTCATTTTTTCGTGAAGGATCATTTTTACTATAATATAGAGGATAATAATGGTATTGAGCGTTTTCAATCATTTTGCAAATTGATAGAGAATGAGCTTGAGCGGTATCGGGGTAATGGGCTTCTGAGGGAGCGGATTATATGTTACTTGGGGATTTTTTACATGGATGTTTACGACTATTATGTGAAAGTGCGTAAGAAAATCCCTTTCAGGACTAGTTTGAGAAAAGAGCAATTGATCTATGATTTCTGTAGTCTCGTGGCAGAGAATTTCAAGAATCACAAGAATGTCGGATTTTATGCGGATAAATTGAATATAACGACAACTTATTTAAGTGCGATCATGAATGAAAGGTGTGGCATTTCAGCCAAGGAGTTTTTATCTATCTATATAGTGTTAGAGGTAAAGTCGTTGCTACGTGACTCTCGATTAAATATACAGGAGATCGCTATATTGACTAATTTTCCGTCTCAATCGACATTGAATCGCTTTTTTCGTCAACGGACGGGAATGACTCTTTCTCAATATCGAAAACATATATTTTCAACATGATTATGTTTGATTTTCATATTATTTCTATAACTTTAAACTTCTGCTGCAATCGTTATTATCGTTCATTTGTTGTATAAATAACAGAGGAGATTGCTTGATTGATTTAAAGTTGGGAATTAGTGGTTATAATTTAATATGACGATGGGAAAATGTAATAAAATGCTAGAGGAAATGAGCTTTAATGCCCTATTCCAGAAATTACCTGTTGGAATTGAAGTTTATGACGGGAGGGGGCAGCTAGTGGATCTCAATAGGACGGACGAGAATTTGTTCGCTATAAGCCGGAAGGATATTATGGGAATAAATCTTTTCGAGAATCCTAATTTTCCAGAGGACAAGATCGCTCGTCTGAAACAGGGAGAAATGGTTGTGTTCGATTGTAATTATGAATTTGATAATATACAAACGAATGAGTACTATAACATAGACCCAAAAAAGGAAGGTACAAATTTACGTCTGTCTATTAAATGTGTGCCGTTGAAAGGAGAGGCTGAAGATATCTGTGGATATGTACTAATGTTTACGGATGAGACGGAAGAATATCAAAAGTCGGAGAAAGTAGAGGAACTGTTCACGAAGTTGAAAACGGTTATGCGTTGCAGTGATTCCTTGCTGTGGGAATATGATGTTAAAACCGATAAGATGCATATCGATCTGGACTTACGTGTTTTAGGTAATAAATCCAGATTGAGAGCAAGTAACTTGACAACGAAAAAAGATTTTTGTGAGATCGTACATCCGGAAGATCGGGAAAGGGTACTTGTACAAGGCTTTGAAAAGATTGTTACGGGTGAGATCGGTGAATATAGTATTCAATACCGACAGCTTTTTGAGGGGCAATATGTTTGGGTGAGAGCGTATGCGTACCCTTATAAATATGATGAGGCGGGAAGACCAGCGAAAATCCTTTATTACTTGATGGACATAACGGATGAGATCGCCATGCAAGATAAATTGCGCTGGGTGGAACGAGAGCGTCAACGGAAAGAATATGAGTTAGCTAAGGCTAAAGAGGCGAATCGGCTTAAGTCTATGTTCTTGGCGAATATGAGTCATGAGATCCGTACGCCTTTAAATGCTATTGTTGGTTTCGCGAATATACTGGCAGAGACCAAGGAGATAGAGGAGGAGGAACGAGAGTTTTATGTGGATATCATTGACAAGAATAGTGAATTGCTTCTGCAATTGATTGAGGATATCCTTGATTTCTCAAAGATTGAGGCGGGAACCTTTGACATTACGAAGAGAAATTTTGATTTTAAGGAGATCTGTGAGGAAACCTATGCGGTACATGCCTTGAAGATTCCGAAAAACGTTCGATTTGTTTTCGACCAGGGCTCACAACCCGTGACTGTTTTCTCAGATCCGAAACGAGTCGTACAGGTTATTTCTAATTTCTTGACAAATGCGATTAAGTTTACTTCGGAAGGTGAGATCAAATTAGCCTATAAGGTATCGAATGATGAAATACGAGTTTCGGTCTCGGATACGGGAATGGGAATCTCGGAGGAAGATTGTAGAACTATATTCGATCGTTTTGTTAAGTTGAACGCTTGCAAACAAGGTACCGGATTAGGATTGGCGATTTGCAAAAATATTATCGAGAACCTAGGGGGACGAATCGGGGTAGAATCTACATTGGGAGTAGGTTCCACTTTTTGGTTTACCTTGCCTTTGAAGGAGATTAAAGAGAATGAACCTAAGTTCTAAGGGGATATATATTATTTTACGGATATGTTTTAAAGCATGGTTTTGTTAAATCTGGTTAAGGAAATGAGATTTGCAAATAAAACATTATGCTACATAACATAAAACCTCTATATTTGCACTGTGTTTTTCATGGTATTAGATTTAAGGTTAACAATTGAGATTGGCTGTCCGTGATGGATAGCCTTTTTTGTTTCAAAAAATCATAACCATGAGATTTTAGGAGTGTAGCTGAAGGTTTTTTCGTAAATTTGCGCTCCGTTTGTAATACTAGATCCTGTATTTAAGTGTATGAAAAGAGTATTCTGTCCAAAATGTGATAATCAGTTGTCTTTTGATGAGACCAAATATCCGGAAGGGAAGGTATTAGCCTTCGTCTGTCCGCAGTGTGGAGCGCAATTTAAGATTAAATTGGGCCGAAAGGTGGTGAAGACGGCTACCGGTGAGGAAAAAGAGGTGAAGGAACCGGATTTCTCTTGCGGTTATATTACCATTATCGAGAATGGTTTTGCTTTTAAGCAAGATCTACCATTAGTGATGGGAGATAATGTGATTGGTCGCCGTAATAAGGATACGGAAGGTGTAGATGTCCCTATTATCACGAGCGATCCAAGTATGGGGCGTAAGCATTGTGTGATTAATGTAAAGAAAGACACTAATGGCAAGTTCGTTTATATGGTGCGTGACTTTCCTAGCTTGACCGGGACTTTTGTGAAAAATGTATTGGTCGGTAAAAAAGAACAAGTACGTATCGGGGAAGGTACGATCGTAACGATTGGCGCTACTACTTTTATCTTACATTCGGCGAACGAGGGAGAAGAAGAGGAATAAATATAAAAAACTTCAGAGGCTGTTCCCGTTTATGATCTCGATCTTTAACTTCGGGTCGGAATGATGGCAGATAAGGGATTTTGGCGTTTGTTTTGGGAGTGAGTTATAAGATATATGCTCATTCCGGGATACAGCTCTGAAGTATCACTGAGAAAACAAGGCTCATAGGTATTAAGATTAAGCCGATTAACATAAAGAAATGAAAAGAACCGAAAGAATAGTTGTATTAACTATGGTTAAAATAGGCTCTTAGGGTTTGTTTTTCTAGAAATTAGCTAACTTTTTGTGTGGTTTTTGAAATGTTAATGAGCACGAGGTTAAATAGAAATATGGACAGTCATGGAGCAGGTTTCTAAACAACAGCCGGTAAATAAAACAGCATTCCGGGTATTGGTGGCGTTAAGCGTTACGCATTGTTTGAATGATTCGTTGCAATCCGTTATCTCGGCGGTTTATCCACTTTTCAAGGATGATTTAGCGTTGAGCTTCGCCCAAATCGGGTTGATTACGCTTGTTTATCAATTATCCGCTTCTGTTTTCCAGCCTATAACCGGTTTGGTTTTTGATAAGCGTCCCGTGGCTTGGTCGTTACCTATTGGTATGAGTTTTACGTTGGTCGGCTTGTTGAATCTCGCTTTTTCCTCTACGCTCCATTGGGTCTTGATCTCCGTATTTTTGATAGGTATCGGGTCTTCGGTTTTGCATCCGGAAGCGTCCCGGATTACCTCGCTAGCGTCGGGAGGGCGTAGGGGATTGGCACAATCGCTTTTTCAAGTGGGTGGTAATTTGGGCGGATCGTTAGGTCCGCTACTGGTTGCTTTATTGGTGGCGCCTTATGGACGGACTCATATCGCTTTGTTTTCTATACTGGCATTCGTCGCTATTTTGGTGATGATTCCTATCTGCCGTTGGTATAAGGCGTATTTGAGTCGGGTGAAATGGCAGAAGAAGTCGGGTGAGACGCATGTGGAGATGCCTCTTTCTTTGGGAAAAACAGTCTTTTCGATCTCGATATTGCTGACCTTGATTTTCTCTAAATATATCTATATGGCTAGTTTGAATAGCTACTATACCTTTTACTTGATCCATAAATTCGGGGTGAGTGTACAGACTTCGCAGATCTGTTTGTTCGTCTTCCTGATCGCTACGGCCATAGGAACCTTGGCGGGTGGTCCTATCGGTGATAAGATAGGACGGAAATATGTGATTTGGGGATCGATTCTAGGGGCAGCCCCATTTAGCTTGTTGATGCCGCATGTGGGATTCGTTTGGACGATCGTGCTTAGTTTTTGCGTGGGGTTGGTCTTATCATCGGCGTTCCCGGCTATTTTGTTGTATGCGCAAGAGTTGCTTCCTTATAAATTAGGTCTTATCTCGGGACTTTTCTTTGGATTTGCTTTCGGTGTGGCGGGTATAGCCTCGGCCGTATTAGGAAATATGGCGGATCATTATGGAATAGAGGCTGTCTACAACGTATGTGGCTTCATGCCTCTTTTAGGACTGGTTACTTGGTTCCTTCCCAACTTGAAAAAGAAGTAAAAACAATCCTCCCTTTTTCGCTGTTATTACTCCAACTGAACGTCAATTACTAAATGAGTTTATGGTGAGTAATATAGTATCTTACAGTATTCTTTTGCTGTATCTTCTTCCATGCGCTTCATGGAGCCAAGGGAACGATGTGGATTTAAGCTTGGAACAATCTCTCGACCTGCTTCATAAGGAAAATAAAAGCTTGAAAATAGCCGGGAAAGAAGTGGAATGGGCTCGGAATGAGCATCAAAAGCTAAACGCTTTTTGGTATCCGTCGGTGAACGCCGCGGGTGCTTTCGTACATATGTCGAATCCGATAGAGGTACGGCAGTCGCTGAGTAAATATACGGAACCGGCGAAGGAGTTTGTCCATAATTATATCCCGGATAATGAGTTGATCATGTCGGTATTGGATAAGATCGGGCAAGGTACTTTCTCGCTTCCGCTGATCTCCCAAAACATCACTTCTATAGACGCTACGGTGACGTGGCCTGTTTTCACGGGAGGAAAACGTATCTATGCGAACAAGATCGGAAAGACAATGGTCTCTATAGCGGAGGTGAATAGGAGCCAAGTGGATGCTAACCAACAATCCTTATTGATCGAGGCTTATTTCGGGCTTCGTTTGGGACAAAGCGTGGTGGACGTAAAAACAGAAGTGTACAATTCTTTGAAAACCCATTATGACCAAGCCCTTAAATTAGAGCAAAACGGGATGATCAATCGGGCCGAGCGTCTGTTCGCTCAGGTGAGTATGGACGAGGCGAAACGAGAACTGGAATCGGCCCGTAAGGATTTAGCGGTCGCCCAACAGGCGTTTAAAAGCTTGATTAATATGGAGGAGGGGAGCGACGTACGTACCACGACTCCTTTATTTATTAATGAGGCGCTTCCTCCGGCCCAATACTTCAAGGATCTGGTTCCGATGAATAATTATATAGTCAATCAATTGAAATTGCAGCAGGTTGTAGCCGATAATCAACTAAAGATCGGCCGGTCCGCTTATGTCCCGAATATCGCTTTATTCGGCAAACAGACTTTGTACGCTGATGGACTGGATAAATATTTGTTGCCTCGTACGATGGTAGGAGTTGGTTTTACGTGGAATATTTTTGATGGCTTGAACCGGGAGAAAACCATCCGGCAGGCAAAGATCGCTAGTCAGTCGCTTCGTTTGGGTAAGGAGAAGGCGATTACGGATCTGGAGGTCGGTATCGATAAATTCTACAGCCAGCTACAAAATGCCTTGGACAATGTAAAAGCTTTGGATACGACGATCGAGATGAGCCGGGAACTGGTCCGGGTGCGGAAGAAATCTTTCCAAGAGGGAATGGCTACTTCTACGGAGGTAGTCGATGCTGAGGTTATGCTGGCGAAGGTGAAGACCGCTTTTCTTTTGGCTTATTATCAGTATGATGTAGCCTTGATTAATCTGCTGTCTGTCTGCGGTACGCCGGAGCAGTTCCACCAATACAAGATGGAGGGAAAGACCGAGGAGCTTTTGGGGAATTGAAAATTGAGAATTGAAAATTGAAAATTTAGGGGTTATGGATAAAACTAAGAGATATTTGAGTGTGGCCTTCGTCGCAGTCTTGGCGATTGTTATAGTTGTCTCGTTGATCGGGATGATCTTGTTGAAAAAGAAGCCGGTGATCTTGCAAGGGCAGATCGAGGCAACGGAAATACGTATCTCCGGTAAGTTACCGGGGCGTATCGATACCTTTCTGGTAAAAGAGGGACAGAATGTACGCCAAGGCGATACCTTGGTAGTCATCAATAGTCCGGAGGCGTTGGCTAAATATCAACAGGTGAACGCCATGGAGAACATCGCGAAGTATCAGCACCAGAAAGTGGATGAGGGTACACGAAAGCAAATCATCGCTTCCTTGCAACAATTGTGGAATAAATCCAAATCGGATTTACAATTGGCGAAGATTACCTATGATCGGGTGAATGCCTTGTATAAAGATAGCGTGGTAACCTCACAGCGTAAAGATGAGGTGGAGGCCATGTATAAAGCGGCCGAAGCCGCCGAACGTGCCACTTATAGCCAATATCAAATGGCGGTAGACGGGGCGCAGATACAAGATAAGGAGAGCGCCCGCTCGTTGGTGACGGCGGCACAAGGAACCGTGGAGGAGGTGGCGGCTCTCTTACAGGACGCTCGGTTGACGGCTCCGGAATCGGGACAAATCTCCGCTATCTTCCCGAAACGGGGAGAGTTGGTTGGGGCCGGGATGCCAATCATGAACTTAGTCGTATTAGATGACGTGCATGTGGTATTGAACGTACGTGAGGATCGTTTGCCTTTATTTAAGATGGGAGGAACGTTTGTCGCCGATGTACCGGCGATCGATAAGAAGGATATTGAGTTCAAGATCAATTATATCAGTCCGTTGGGCAGTTTCGCTACTTGGAAATCTACCAAGCAGACTGGTAGCTATGACTTGCGGACCTTCGAGATACATGCCTTACCGGTGGAGAAGGTGGAGGGATTGCGTCCCGGTATGTCCGTACTCTATCAACTCCCTTAATACTATCCATTTGTAGAGACGGGGCACGCCCCCGTCTCTACAACTAAATAATTTATTGTCGCTATGCTAAAGAAGAGTCCTTTCTATATGGTTTTACGTCGGGAACTGGATCGCATGGTTTCCCGGAGGTTATACTTCGGGGTGTGTATCGTGCTGCCTCTGTTCTGTATATTCTTCATGTCTACGATTTTCGGAAGCGGGCAGATGGAGAATATACCGATAGCGGTAGTGGACCAAGACAACACCTCCATGTCCCGGGAGATCATCCGGCAGGTAGAGGCGGTACCGACTTTCCGGGTAACCCGGCATTATACGGACCAAGAGACCGCTCGCCATGCTACCCAAGCAAAAGAAATCTACGGTTATCTAGTGATCCCCAATCAGTTTGAGGCGGATGCCACGGCGGGGCGTGACGCTACTTTATCGTATTATTACCACTATGCCTTGTTGAGCGTGGGCGGTGAGGTACGTGGGGCCTTCGAGACCCTGCTGCGTACGCTTTCCCTCGCCCCGGTGGTTGTGCAAGCTACGGCGATGGGGCTGGGGGAGAATCAGATAACCACCTTCCTATTACCGGTACGATCCAGTAGCCACCCGCTGTTCAACCCGGATCTGGATTATTCCGTTTATCTGAGCAATCCTTTTTTCTTTGTCTTTTTCCAAGTGATCATTTTGCTGGTTACGGTGTACGCTATCGGTAGCGAGATCAAGTTCCGGACAGGCGATGAGTGGCTGGAGGCGGCACGGATGAACATGTTCGTGGCGGTGGTGGGCAAACTGCTCCCTTATACGATTATCTTTTGTATCATGAGCGTCTTCGCTAACTATATCATGTTCGGGGTCATGCATATTCCTTTCGCTTGCGGTTTCTGGCCATTGAACTTGACGGCGATCTTATTCGTGGTCGCTACGCAAGCGTTGGCGGTATTCCTGTTCTCGTTGTTTCCCGCTATAGCGATCGTGATTAGTGTGGTGTCGATGGTCGGTTCGCTGGGGGCTACTTTATGCGGCGTTACTTTCCCGGTCGATTCCATGTACGCTCCCGTACATTACGCCTCGTACCTGTTTCCAGTACGGCATTTCGTGGAGATCAACCAGAACTTATTGTATGGCGATTACGGATTCCCTTATACATGGGTAAACGTAAGTTCGTTGTTTGCGTTTATGTTATTGGCATTGGTGCTGTTGCCACATTTGAAAACCGCTATTTTAAGTCATAAATATGAGAACATCCGATAATATGAAAGGAACCTTGGCGGATATCGCTTCCTTGGTCAAGGACGAGTTTAAGACGATCTCCACGAGCTACGCTATCTTGCTCGTCTTGGTAGGAGGTATATTTCTCTATGGCCTGCTGTATAATTATATGTATGCCCCGGATCTGGTGCGTAACGCCCCGGTGGTAGTCGTCGATGACTCAAAGACCGACTTGAGCCGGGAGTACATCCGTTTGCTGAACGCCACTCCGCAAGTCTCGGTAATCGCCGATGGTTTGGATTACGCCGAGGCGCAGGAGTGGATGAAGGAGGGGGATGCCGTAGGTATCTTGTATCTTCCCTCTGATTTCGAGACCCGGGTGGCACGAGGGAATGAGTCCCTGTTTATCATGTACCAGACGACAAGCGCTTTCCTATATTATATGGCGATGCAGGAGGCTTCCAGCGGTGCCATGTTGGCGTTGAACGATCGGTATCGTCCGGAGATGTTGGTGTTCTTGCCCCAGCAAGACGCTTCCAAGATCGTTTCGGCGCAACCCATATCAGTGGTCGGGACGGCGTTGTATAATTTTACGGAAGGATATGGAACCTATTTGATCCCGGCGGTATTGATCGTCATTATGTTCCAGACCTTGTTGATGGTGATCGGTATGATAAGCGGGGAAGAGCGGGATTCGGGTACCATCGTTCGTTTCGCCTCCGAGGGATTATCCTTTGGCCGGATCGCTAGGGTGATAATCAGCAAGACCTTTGTGTATTGCGTATTGTATACGATTTTCGCTTTGTTCTTGTTGGGCTTGATACCGCTATTGTTTGGCCTGCCGGATATCGGTAATTATCTGAACACCTTGATCCTGCTGATACCCTTCCTGCTGGCTACCAGCTTCTTTGGGCTGGCCGCCTCTTATTTCTTTACGGACTCGGAGGCTCCGTTATTGATGATCGCCTTCTTCTCGGTAGGCTTGATCTTCCTTTCCGGAGTCTCTTATCCCTTGGAATTGATGCCTTGGTATTGGCAAATGGCCCATTATATCATTCCGGCGGCTCCCGCTACGCTGGCCTATGTACAGCTCAACTCGATGGGAGCGTCGATTGAGCAAGTCGGTGTGGAGTACGTGACGTTGTGGGTGCAATGTGTCGTTTATTTCCTCTTGGCTTGCTGGGTGTACCGGCGGAATATCTTAAAGGCGAGCCGTGCCTTGTCGTCATTGTAGCTCCCGTATCCTGACGTCGATGCCGCTACCTTTCAAGGCGTCTTTCAACTTGCCGATCTTCGTATCCCCGTAATGGTAAGGGTATAGGATTTTAGGCGAGAACATCTTGGCCGCTTTCGCCGCTTGCGGGACGGTCATGGTATAAGGCTGGTTGACGGGAAGGAAAGCGATATCGATGTCTTTCAGGTCTTTCATCTCCGGGATGTCTTCCGTATCGCCGGCTATATAGACTCTTAGTCCGTCGAACGTGAGGATATAGCCATTATCCCGGTGGCGGGGGTGATATTTATCCCGGCCGGGCGTGGTGTTATAGGCGGGGACGGCCTCTATCTTCATATAGCTGATGGAGGTATCCGTATCGCCGTTTTTTAGGACCTTCCCTTTTCCCAGTTTCTTTTGGCTGTTCTCGTTGGCGATGATTTCCGTACCGCTTTTCTCGACGGCTTGTATCGCTTTCGGGTCCAGATGGTCGCCATGCTCGTGGGTAATCAAGATGATATCGGCTTTCGGGAAAGTCGTATAATCGGCGTATTCGGAGACAGGATCTACCTGTATCGAATGATTGTCGTACGTAAGCATCAGGCTGCCGTGCTTGATGAACGTGATGATCAGTTCTTTTCCGCTCTTGGTCTTGAAAGAATCCGAGGCGAAGTTACTAGCGGAGGCTAAGCTCGCCATGAATAAACTACACATAAGCATACATGATTTTAGTCTCATAATCTCGCGGTTTTTTATAAGTGTTTCCGCGAATATACTCATAATAGATTAATTCCCTAATTTGTTCGCCTATCCGGTATAAATATTTACATTTGCGACGTATATTCTGATAACATGAAAACGAAATGAGAAGAATTGTTCTGTTGATTACGATTTGTTGCCAAGTATTTTGGGTGGCGGCGCAAAAGAAAGCGCCCAAATGGATGGATAAGCAACGAAAGGCGGTGGTTACCGTCACTACTTATGGAAAAGATAACCAGAAGAAAGCGTCTGGTACGGGATTTTTCATTACCGAGACCGGTGAGGCGTTGTCCGGCTATTCCTTGTTTAAGGACGCGGCGAGGGCGACCGTGACCGACGCCGACGGTAAAGAATATCCGGTAAGCCGCATCTTGGGGGCTGATGAATTATATGACGTGATCAAGTTCAAGGTAGAGGTTCCGAAGAAAGCTGTGTTCTTGCCGATCGCCCGTGAGCCGATCTCGCAAGGAGTTATCGCTTATCTGATGCCTTACTCGACCGGTAAGATCACGAAGTTCGGGGAAGGACCGGTCTCGGAGGTCAGTAAGTTGAAGGAGCCGTTCAGCTATTATAAATTGTCGATGGCGCTGGAGAGCGGGCAGGTAAACGCTCCTGTATTGACGGCGGACGGCGAGGTGTTCGGCTTGGCGCAGGAAGACGCGTCGGGGAAGAAGGAAGATTCCTACGCGGTCTCGGCGGGATACGCGAATAGCTTGACGATTCAGTCGGCGGACGCTTTTAATTCCACCTATAGCCGGATTGGTATCCGGAAGGCGTGGCCGTCGGACGCAAGCCAAGCGCAGGTCTCCTTATACTTGATGGCAAACTCGCAAGACCCGAAGACGTATCTGGCTACCTTGAATGATTTTATCGCCACTTTCCCGGATTCTCCCGACGGGTATTTGAACCGTGCCAATCATTACGCTTACCACCGTGCGGATCTGGCTCCTACGGAGGCCGAGCAGGGGGCTTATCTGGATAAGGCGTTGGAAGATATAAACACGGCTTCCCGCTTCAGCGAGCGGAAAGGGGATATCTGGTTCAACCGAGCCAAGCTGATCTACGGCGTGGCCGCCGCGGATACGACCTTGAATAAGGAGCAGTGGACCGTCGATGCCGCTACCGAGGCGATACAAAAAGCGATCGGGGAGGAGGACTTGCCGGTCTATCGCCAATTGGAAGGGGACATCCATTTTTATAAAGGAGATTTCGAGCAGGCGTTCGATGATTATATGAAGGTGAACGATAGCGATATGGCATCTTCTACCTCTTGGTATTGGGCGGCGAAGGCGAAGGCGAATATCCGGGGCGCTAACTTCGGGGATATCATCGCCTTGCTGGATAGCGCCATCGCCAAATGCGGGAACCCGCCAACGAACGAGGCCGCTCCCTATATCTTGGAACGGGTGGATCTCCGCTTGAAACTGATGCAATACAAGGAGGCCGTGGACGATTATGATTTATACTACAATCTCTTGAAAGGACAGGTCGGCGACCGCTTCTTCTATTACCGCGAGCAAGCGAAGTTCCGCATGAACGATTTCCCCGGCGCCTTGGCCGATATCCAATCCGCGATCCGCTTGAATCCGGGCGACCCGACTTATCCGGCGGAGGAAGCGTCCGTATATATCCGTATGGAAAACTATGATCAGGCGTTGAGGAGCTTAGAGAATGCCTTGCGGATCGCTCCGGATTTCGCCTCTTGCTATCGTTTGCGAGGCATCTGCTACGTCCGTCAGGGTAAGAAGGCGGAAGCGTGCGAGGCTTTCAACAAGGCGAAGGAGTTGGGTGATCCTGTCGTGGACAAATTAATAAAGGAACATTGTAAGTAAAGGTGCAACTGGGCGGGTACGCACGTGTATCTGCCCGGATGTGTCCTCGTACTTGCCCGGACGCACGTCCGTACCCGTCCGGGTGCGTTCCCGTACCTGCCCGGCTACATCTTTGTACCTGCCCGGCTGCATCTTTGTATCCGCCCGGCTACAGGAATGTACCTGCCCGGATGTAAGGCACCGCTTATCTCCCTATGAACCTCTTGAACGCCTCTACCTTGTCGTTCAATATCAATTCCTCCGGAAATCGTGTCTCTTGCAATAACTCGTAGATATGATCGTACCGGGCTATATCGAAAGATATATGCGCGTCGCTACCTAAAATCACAGGAACCTCGTATTTCTTGCATAGGCGCAAGATCGTGAGGTTATTATCCCGGGCGGTGAGTTTCTTGCGGACCGGGTTGAGAGAGCTGTTGTTGATCTCCAGCAACGTGTGATGCTCTTTGAACGCTAATACGATAGGCTCGAAATCCACCTCGGCCGTACCGTCTCCCGGGTGACTGATGATGTGGACATGCGGGTTGCGGATCGCCCCGATCATCGCCTCCGTGTTCTGCTCGACCGTTCCCGGTTTGTAGCAAAGCGAGTGGATGCCCGCTATCCGGATATCCAGCATAGGGAAGTACTCCTCGCCCAGATCGATCGTACCCTTATAATCGATGATGTTCAATTCCGCCCCGAGCAATAACTCGACACCGTATATCCGGCGGGGAACCACGTGCAGGTTGCGGAAGTAAATCGGGGAGCACGTCCCCGGTATGCCGGGGGCATGCTCTGTTATACCTAGTAACTTCAATCCTTTCTCGGAGGCGGCCGCTGCCATTTCTTGCAGGGTGCTAAAGGCATGCCCACTGGCTACCGTATGGGTATGCACGTCAAGTAACGTCTTCATAAATTCGTCTTTAACCTACCCGCGAAGGTAGTTATTATTTGGTGGATACCCAATTCCCGGATAAAATAAGCGTCGTGCGAGATCAGCAAGATCGTGCCCCTGTACGCACGGACCATGGAGGTGATAATCTCGATGCTTTGGATGTCGAGATTATTGGTCGGCTCATCTAGGATAAACAGGTCCGGAGTCTGGTTACTGATCATCAAGCAACAGAATGCCAACCTCATTTTCTCGCCTCCGCTCAGCTTCCCGCAGCTCTTCTCCCACGTGTCGTGCGGGAAGAGGAAACGGTTTAGCAATGTCTTGATCTCGTGCTCTTGGAAATGACGCTCGTTGAAGGCTTGCGCTTGCTCGTACACCGTCCGGTCGTTCCGGACGATCGAGTATTCTTGGTCGATATAGATAGAGGAGAAATCCGCACGGATCAAGGAACCGCTACGAGGCGGTAACTGGCCGGTAATCAACTTCAGCAAAGTCGTCTTGCCGGAACCGTTATCGCCTTGTATCAGCCACCGTTCCCCACTCTTGATCTGGAAGCTCATCGGGGAGGGCCATAGATCGCCGGCCTCGGCGTAACCGAAATTGATCTCCTTGGCGGTAACCAATATCTTGCCTTCGTGTAAGCCGGATGCGCTGAAATCCAGTTTCATGCCTTGAAGGTCGGGTAGGGAGGAGCGCATTTGCTTTAGCTCGTTGGCAAGGTTCTCCATCTTGTCCTCGTGAACCTCTTTTAGTTTGGAGGCGCTTTTCTCGGCGTTCTCCTTCAATCCGCCCATCATGATCCGGGGGATTCCTTTCCGGACGCTTTGCTTCTCTCCCCGGGATTCATGCTTTTGTTTTCGCTCGGCTACCTCACGGGCGGTTTTCCTGACCCTGCGAAGCTCTTTCTCCTTCGCTTCCAGTTTCTCTTGCATGGAAGCCTGTTCCTGTTCTTTTTGTCCCTTGTAGAAATCATAATTACCCCCGTAAAGGGTGATCCCCCCGACGGATAATTCCGCTATGGAAGCTAATAGGTTCAATAAGGTACGATCGTGGCTGACGACCAACAAGGTGATACGGCAAGACGTGATGAAATCGTATAACTTCTCCCGGCTACGCTTATCCAGATGGTTAGTCGGCTCATCCAATAGTAGGATCGAGGGTTGGTGGATCTCGATTCCGGAGAGGAAAACCTTGGTTTTCTCGCCGCCACTTAATGTGCGCATCGGTTGGGAGAGGAGGATATGCTCCAAACCCCAAGCGTGCAGGGCGGCGAGGCTCCGTTCCTCGATCGTCCAGTCATCCGCCAGCGTATTGAAATTAGAGAGGGAGGCGTCGCCCTCGGTAATCGCCCGCAAGGCTTCTAGTTTCCCGTCGATACGTAGGGCCTGGGCCACCGTCAGGTTATCATATTGCCCGAAATGCTGGGGTACGTAATAGGGTGGGGTCGGATAGATAATCTCCCCTTCCTGCGCTTGCAAGGTTCCAGCCAAGATACGGAGGAAGGTGGATTTTCCCGATCCGTTGTTCCCGACTAAGGCTACCTTTTGCCCCTTGTTGATCGTCAAGTCGATCCCCTTGAATAAGACTTGATTGTCCGGATGTATATACGTGATTTTTTGCGCTACGATACTCATAGTGTGAACTGATTTAAAATGTGAGATACTAAAATGGATAAGAAATACCGATGATGATCGGTTTCACTATAGCCTCGAATCTGTCGTCACGAAATCAGCCCTATACGGATAGAGGGCTTTCCGGATGGAAAGAACGACATCTTGAGATAAATTAAGCGGCTATTCTCATTGGAGTAATTATATAGTTATATAGGGACGCAAAGGTAGGAATAGTTTTGGGTTTAGGCAAATGAGTATATACTTTCATGTACAAAAGGGTATGCTTTTGCCCTTGAAAGTATATACTTATGGGGATAAATCCTAGAATTTCTTTGTTTGCTTAAGGATATAGAACTTGGCTAAGTCGCCCGTGACGGGTTGCTTCTGCTGGTCCAGCATTTTCAGTTGGCCTTCCTCTACCTTATAATACGTGATGTCTCCCCCTTCTTGTTTCGCCGTCAAGATGTTACCGTCCAGCGTGTAAGTTCCCTTATCATTAAAAATACCGTCTTTCTCGTCAATATATTCGGAGCGGAGGGTAAAGGTTTTATCCTTGTTCAATGTCAAGGTCGTTTTAATACCCGGCGAGCTGGCGGCCGGTAATGTCCCTTCGTAAACACCCCAGTAATCCAAGGAAGTCTCTGCGTTGTGCATATCCGGTACTTGGGCGGTTTCCTGCTTGTTCTTGTCTGTTTGCGTGGCGTCTGCCTTTGGGTTGCCGCTACAGCTGAATAGGGCTGCGGCTACCGCTACTACTAATACATATTTTTTCATGTCATTCAATTGAATTATAAGTTCTCGTTATTTAAAACCAGTTTGTAGGTTGTTTTGTTGCGTACCGATATTCAAATAATAAGGATCGTGTCTGGGTTCCATCTGGCGAAAAAGCATTATCTTTGTGTTGTAAAACATAGATAACATTTTTATTCGTAAGATTATGTCATTACCAAACGATCCGATGATGCTATTCAGCTTCGTCAATATGAAACTTCGTGACAATTATTCTTCCCTCGACGATTTATGCGAGGATTTGCAAGTGAACAAGAAATCCCTTCTTACAAAGCTTAAAGACGCTGGTTTTGAATACAGCCCGGAGCATAATAAGTTCTGGTGATCGGGAGTGATCCTAGCCCGGTAAACCTATGAGATCCGAACCATAAGTCAATGACTTACGTATCGTAATCCATTGACTTACGATGCGTAATCCAATGGATCGCATACCCCGGTCGACAAGGTTGTCCCCATCAAGTCTCATTCGATATAGTTCTTGACGATCTCTTTCCGGTCCGTATACTTCGGATACTTAAAAGCCGGTATGCCGAGCGCCATGATCGCTTGTATCTTGCCGTCGATCCCTAGAGTCTTGGCGAGCGTATCTTTTCCTTCCTGCCGGATGGCGGTGAGCACAAAGCCCATATAGATCTGGCTTACCCCAAGCGATTGCGCCATCAAGGAGGCGTTTTGATAAGCGAGGTTAGCGTCCTCACTTCCGAATCGGTTGGACTTCGGTGTATGGATCAGTAGCAGGGCGGTGGCTTTCCGGAGAATCGGATCTTTACCCGCCTTGTGTTCCTCTTTCAACCGATTGAATACCGGTACGTATTTATAGACATCCTTCATAAACGGCTTGACCACACATTTCACGACGGGATTCAATAATAGCTTCGCCAAGGAGTCGAACACGCCTATCGTATAATCGCTCACCTGCCGTAGCTTTTGCGGATCGGTGACGACGGTGAACGAGAGGCTTTGGGAGTTTGTAGCCGTCGGCGCGGAATGAGCGGCCTCCACGATCTTGTCCAGCATCTCCTTGGGGACGGGCCTCGAGGTCAATGTCCGGTTGGAACGGCGTGACTTGATCAGCAACATCACCTGCTCCGGCGTAGGCATTTGGCTGTAATCGATCGTATGCGTTTTCTCCGGCGGGAATTCGCTGTGTAGCACGGAACCGGTCGGACATACGTCCACGCAATGCCCGCAAACGATGCAGCTTTCCACACGTACCAGCCCGATCGTCTCTCCGGCTCTTTCTTGCGTGAATATATCCGAAGGGCATACCCGTACGCATTTCCCGCATTTGATGCAACTCTCTTGGTCTATGTTTAGTGTCATCCTTTTCCTCCTTTTGATAAGTAAAATAAAAACTCCTGCAACCATCAAGATTACAGGAGTCTATATATAAACAATTATTTTATTGTTTAGTTGATTACTTCTTCATAGCTTCCTCGATAGCAACCGCTACAGCAACCGTAGCACCTACCATCGGGTTGTTACCCATACCCAAGAAGCCCATCATTTCTACGTGAGCAGGAACGGATGAAGAACCAGCGAACTGAGCGTCACCGTGCATACGGCCCATTGTGTCTGTCATACCATAAGAAGCAGGACCAGCGGCCATGTTGTCCGGGTGCAAAGTACGGCCCGTACCACCACCAGAAGCAACAGAGAAATACGGGTGACCGTTCTCCATACATTCTTTCTTATAAGTACCGGCTACCGGATGTTGGAAACGAGTCGGGTTCGTAGAGTTACCCGTGATGGATACGTCAACACCTTCCTTACGCATGATAGCCACACCCTCACGAACGTCGTCAGCGCCGTAGCACTTAACTTTCGCACGAAGACCGTTAGAATAAGCTTTCTCCTCGATAACGTTCACCTCACCTGTCATGTAGTCGAACTGAGTCTGTACATACGTGAAACCGTTGATACGAGAGATGATCTTAGCGGCATCCTTACCTAAACCGTTCAAGATAACACGCAACGGCTCTTTACGAACCTTGTTTGCCATCTCGGCGATCTTGATAGCGCCCTCAGCTGCGGCGAAAGACTCGTGTCCAGCCAAGAAAGCGAAACACTTCGTCTCCTCACGAAGCAAACGAGCGGCCAAGTTACCGTGGCCGATACCCACCTTACGGTCATCCGCAACAGAACCAGCGATACAGAATGCCTGCAAACCGATACCGATAGCCTCGGCAGCCTCGGCAGCGTTCGTACAACCTTTCTTGATAGCGATAGCGGCACCTACTACGTAAGCCCAGCAAGCGTTCTCGAAACAGATCGGTTGAGTTTCCTTACACATTGTATAAGGGTCGATACCCTTAGCATCGCAGATAGCCTTTGCGTCTTCGATACCGTTGATACCATATTCGTTTAATACCGCGTTGATATGATCAATACGACGGTCATAACTTTCAAATAAAGCCATATTATTTTTTTACTTTTTAAAATTCTTATTTACTAGGAATAAAGATATCAGAAAGTTGAAAACCAATACACCGCCACAACAAGCCACGTAAAACGCCAACCACGGTTTCTCCGGCTTCATCACGAAATACGTGATAAGCGTAGCCACAGCCGTGATAACACTCAGCCCGATGAGGACACGTGTAAATGTTTTCTTATTCATTACGAGGATCGATATATTTTACAGCTTCTTTGAAACGACCGTAAGAGCCTTTCGCCTTTTCCAGTGCCTCGTTAGCGTCCATACCCTTCTTAACCATATCCATGAATTTACCCAAGTGGATGAATTCATAACCGATTACTTCGTCATCAGCGTCTAATGCCATGCGCGTGCAATATCCCTCGGCCATCTCCAAGTAGCGGGGACCTTTAGCCAATGTACCGAACATCGTACCCACTTGGCTACGCAAACCTTTACCAAGGTCTTCCAAGCCAGCGCCTACAGGCAGACCTCCCTCTGAGAAAGCGGACTGTGTACGACCGTAGACGATCTGCAAGAACAACTCGCGCATAGCGGTGTTGATAGCGTCACAAACAAGGTCTGTGTTCAATGCTTCCAAAAGAGTTTTACCCGGAAGGATCTCAGAAGCCATAGCAGCTGAGTGAGTCATACCGGAACAACCGATTGTCTCTACAAGAGCCTCTTGGATGATTCCTTCTTTAACGTTTAATGTCAGCTTACATCCACCTTGTTTCGGCGCGCACCAACCGATACCGTGAGTCAAACCAGAGATATCAGTGATCTGAGTTGCTCTAACCCACTTTCCTTCTTCAGGAATCGGAGCGCACTGGTGGTTAGCTCCCTTCTTTACAACACACATGTGTTGAACTTCATGTGAATAAATCATAATCGCTAATTTATTATATTAAAGTGTAATAAAACCTTATGCTAATTTTATAGTAATATCGCTTTCTCTAAAGATCGCACAAAGATAAATTTTTTAATCCAGCCATGCAAGAGGCGGGAAAGGTTTAAGGCTCGATGATATTAAAATAAGCGTCCGGAGCCTCAAAAGTGGAGAATAGCTCTTTTAGGCTTTCAAGTTTCCCGGTTACCGATAACTTATGGTTTTGCAGATTTGCCGCTATACTCTCCGGCTGCATGAGGCTTGCGTAGATGACTTGTTTGTCTCCTTCCAAAGTTACGGTAGGGGCCGGATGGAGCCGGCCGATGCGGTTCGATAAAGCGCCGTTCTTTAAGATCAAGGTGGCCTGTTCGTTTGTGTCGGTTAAGATAATATTTATTATTAAGTCTTTATCGGCCGCTTTTTCTCCATTTATTTGGATAGCGAGCAAATCGAATAGCATTTCGGGACTTAGGTTCTGGGACATACGTGCCCGGTTTGAGTTGGCCTTGCCTTTACCAGCGATGCCTTCGGTCAGTTCCATAGCTCCGGTCAGGTAGAAATTACGCCACGGGCCGCTTTCCGCTTGGTAGCCCAATTGGGCATACGTGTCCGCAAGTAATTGGCGGGCGGGTTTATGCTTTGGATTAGCGAAAACGAGATGGTTCAGCAAAGTAGCCGTCCAACGGTATTCTCCTTGATTGTATGCCTCTCGCGCCTTTTTCATTACCTCGTCCTCTCCTCCGATAGCCTCTACGTATTTTTTACCTTCTTCTACCGGCGGGAGTGGGTTCAGATGGGCGGGGATGCCGTCGAACCAGCCGAAATACATTTGATATTGGGCTTTTACGTTATGGCTAACGGTTCCATAATATCCCCGGTTGGCGAACTCGTTGGCGATAGAGCTTGGTAATTTAATCATCTCCGCTATTTCTCGAGGCGTATATCCTTGGTTGGCGAGGTGAAGTGTCTGATCGTGTAGGTAGCGATACAAATCCCGCTGCTTTTCCCAGTAAGCGACGATGTTCTTATTGTCCCAAGTCGGCCAATGGTGGGTAGAGAAGGATACCTCTACCTGATCGCCGCACTCCGTGATCGCCCGGTCGATATATTTGCTCCATAATTGGCCGTTCCGGACCTTCGCCCCTCGTAAGGTCAGCAGGTTGTGCAGGGTACGGTTGATTTCCTCGGCTACGCAGAAAGCTTTCATCCCAGGGAAGTACATCATGATTTCCGAGGGAGCCTCGGCGCCGGGTACGGACATGAATACGATCTCGACACCATCAATTCGTAAAGTCTCGCCCTCCTCGGATATCTCACGGGTAGGAGGGACCAAGCCCGTAGTTCCTGCCGCGGTAGTTTGTCCTAAACCAGTACCTATATTTCCTTTCTCATTTTTAGGTAGACTGCGGCCATACATATAGGTCGCTCTTCGCCCCATGGCTACACCCGCCATCAGGTTCTCGCTGACGGCATCTTCAAAGAAACCCTTGGGGCCAATGATCTCGATCGTTTCGGGCTTATTGGGGGCGTTCTCCAATATAGCGTCTATTCCCGCGAAATGGTCCACATGAGGATGCGTATAGATAACCGCCTTGACCGGAAGATCTTCTACATGTTTCTTCAGAAGATTATAACCTGCTAGGGCCGTCTCTTTCGAGAGCAATACATCTATGACGATCCAACCGTTATCACTACGGATAAACGTCATATTTGCGAGGTCGAATCCTCGTATCTGGTATATTTTACCGGGTAATACCTCAAATAAGCCGTGTATGCGGTTGAGTTGCCCTTGTCGCCAAAGACTAGGGTTGGCGGATGCCGGAGTCTCTTGACGCAGGAAATCCCAGACAGTTAATCCATACACCTCTTTTCCTGTCTCGTCGGTAATGGAAGGTTCGTCTATCGTGGCGATAAAGCCACGGGTAGCGTCTTCAAAATCTTGTTTGTTATCAAACGGGAGTGATTTCACCACTTGTTCGTTAGCCTCTTTCGTAAACATTGAAGGTTCCGTGTTTTGCGCATATACGAACAAGTGACTGGTAGAGATAAATAAAAGTAAGAACTGTTTTCTAATCTTCATGTTTTTGTGGTTTAAGCGGTTCGCCGTTCAGTAAGATATCGTAGGTAATCGGGCCTATCTTTTTCATCATAAGTCCTACGCCACAGTATTTTTCCTGTGAAAGGCGAATCGCTTTCTCTATTTTGGCGGCGTCCCCGATGTTCCCGTCGATATGGTATGTAGCGTGGAATGCGGTATATACCATCGGGATCGTATCCGAAGTCTCTGCGGTTACGTCGATAGAGATTTTGTCGAAACGTACTCTCATTTTAAGGAAAAGGGAGATTACGTCCATTGCGCTGCATCCGGCCAAGGCGACCAGCATTAAAGCCTTAGGACGGGGGCCTTCATTATTACCCCCGTTCTCGGCTGTTGTGTCGATCGTAACCTTATGGCCGTCCAGCAAGGTCTCGAAAGTCGAGTCCTTCGTCCAGTTTAACGTGATTTGGGCGGACATATCGTGTTATTGTTATTATTATTTCAATATTTCTTGAAGTTTAGCGTCGATCTCCTCGCCATGTAGGTTCTTGGCGATGATCGTTCCGTCCTTATCCACCAATACGGTGTGAGGGATGCTGTTTACCCCGTATAGTTGAGCACCGGAGTTTTTCCAGCCTTGCAAGTCGGAGAGTTGGGTCCATGTGATATTCAGGTCCTTTACGCCTTTCGCCCATGCGTCAGCCTTGCTATCCAAGGAGATGCCAACTATCTCGAAACCTTTGTTCTTGTATTTCTTGTAAGCGGCTACCAAATTTGGCATATCCCGGCGGCAAGGAGGACACCAGCTTGCCCAAAAGTCGATCAACACGATGTTCTTGCCATTGCCTACGAACTCGGATAGCTTGTGCGTCTTACCGTTCGGGTCGGCCATCTCGAAGTCCACGAACTTCTTGCCTACGGCTACGGTTTTCAGTACATCTAGGTGAGCCATGAGCTTATCGATGTTTGGAACGGCCTTGAAAGCGGAGTCCGCCTTGGCGATAATCTCGTTCTGGGCCGCCTCGTCCAAGCTGTAACGGAAATCGTATAATAACTTGGCGGCGGATTGCTTGGTCGTATTATTCAATATGTAAGTCTTGACGGCATCGGTTACCTTTTGGTCGATCTCGTCATATTTCTTCTCGGCGGCGCTTACGACTTCCTTATCCTCTGATTTCATGTCGGCGGAAAGCTTCTCCAGATCCGCACGCAAAGTCTTCATTTGTGCTTGCAGGGCTTTCAATCCGTCATTCTCCGGTGTTCCAGAAACGGCGGAAGCTGCCTCATCAAGAATAGCCTGTAATTTACCATTTTCCAATACGAATATGCTTGTGAAAGGGGCGTTCTCGCCGGAAGCGGCACGTTTGGGTTCCACGACATCCTCGGCGAAGGCGAGTTTGCGTAGGGCAGGGGCATCCTGTGTTCCTTTGAACGTGAACGTACCGTTTTGCACCAATGCGCTATCCATTGGGGCGGCGTCTTGTACGCCATATTCATACAGGTAAACGTATTTGCCGTTTAGATCGGCGTTCGCTACTGTACCGGAGATCTCATAACCCGGTTTTTCACTACAAGCAACCAAGAGTAAAGCCGCTGCGGCAAGAGTAAGATACTTTTTCATTTTGTATTTGTGTTATGTAAGTAATGTATTAAAATATGGAATATTGACTTCGCAAATATACGAAGTCTTTTGTGAAAACCGGACGCAAACCGATGAATAGTTTGCGCCCGGTATGGATATATAGAGAGTGTATTAAAGAGGGCGTATTTTATGGGGCATATTTTGCGAACTGGAAATAACATTTTCCTGAATGCAAGTAGGGTAGCATTTTATTCTCCGAGCTATATGTGCCACCCAGAACCCAGACCGGTTGCCGGTTTGGATCACGATCTCCCGTGAAGTCGAATCCTTGGTAAATATTTTTATCTTCTCTGATTGGTAGAGGGATAGACGTTGCCCCAAAGTCTTTGCCTGTACCGGGCGAGATATAGATATGTGTCAGGTTCTTCTTGTTGCCGTATCCGACACCTGCGTTTCCAAAGCGGACATAACCCCCGTTCACGGCCCGGTAACATCTCCCGTGGCTTCCGAGGTTTCCTACGATCCCTCCCCGGTAGTCGGTACCAAGCGTGCTGGTCGCTTTTTGCTGTCCGTTGATTTCTCCCATATTGTAGCAATCCAGTACGTAACTGTCGTCGTTATCGTTAGCCTTTTCTATGCTACCCACGATACCTCCAATGCCATGGCTGTCTTCTTTATCTTTCGGATAGTCTATATTTGCCCGGTTACAGCAGTAACGGACATGTGCTCCCCCTTGCTTCACATACCCCAAGATACCTCCTGCTCCATAATACTTGGCATTCCTGTTTATGGTGATATTTCCGTGGTTAACGGATTTATAAATTGTAATGGCATCCTCGGCGGCACCGGCTATACCGCCCACTCCGCATTCTTTATCTCCTGCGATACCTTGGATTACGCCGAAATTAGCTGCGTCATAAACCTCTATGTCTTTTCCTGAAGTTTTCCCTATGATACCGCCTACGTTATTTGTGGCTGATATCTTACCTAAATTCACGACTTTATTGATCTTTACGCTAGTTCCCGCTACCATACTCCCGAAAATGCCTCCGATATAATTGGATCCAGAGGTGATATCACTGTAATTTACTAGATTGGAAAACTCACAGTGGGATGAGCACGATGCTTGTCCGATAATTCCCCCTATCATAATGGCGCTATTATTCCCATTATTAAATGTTTCTGTTTTCACGCCGCAATCTGATACTTGAGTATCGCTCGCATATCCGATGATTCCTCCGACTGTACTTCTGCCGTAAATGGAAGGTTGCGTGAAGAGTCTTCTGAGGGTAGATTTATCGGCATATCCGACAATTCCTCCAACTGAAGTAGCATTTTCGCGATAGGGTTTTTCCGAATTTATGTTACCCGGGAAAATAGGTCGTGGAATCTTGCTCACGATTACGTTCGTGGCACTGAATTCGGGGGTATAGGTTCCTGTCAACGTCCCATTATATAACGTTCCGATGATTCCTCCTACGTTATTTCCTCCTTTTATTTTGATGTTGGGATTAATCACCAATATTTCCGGATTCAAAAGAATTTCTTTCCCCGGTTCTTGGTAAGATAAGGCTCCGGCTAAAGTGCCACAAATCCCTGAAGAAGCTTCAAGGGATTCATTATCCATATACAATTGTGAGGCCGGGGTAAATTGTATTTGGGTATCATCTAAAGAACCGAAAATACCTCCTATAACAGACTGCCCGGTTATCGAGGCATGAAACAAGGATTCCCCTTTAAGTTCTATCGTAAATGCGTTTGCGTGTGTTTTGTGGGAATATCCGATCATTCCACCCACATAACTTCCCCCTTGGATTTGAGACCGATTTGCCGGATTGGACAACTGGAAGTTCTCGATGGCGATGAGGATATTGGTAGGGGTTTCCGACCGGATCTGACCGATCAATCCGCCGACATAGGAGCTACCTTTGATCGGCATGTCGATGGTTATGTCTTTGAAACTGGATGCCGCCTGTAAGAATGCCTCACCGATCAATCCGCCTACGTTCTGGTTTCCGGATATCGGGAAATTGTTTAAGGTGGTATGTTGCAGCTTAATTTTTCTGGCATCGATTTGACCATATAATTTCCCGATCAGACCGGCCACATGATTATTCCCTCTCAAGTTTTTGAAAATCCCGTCGCTACTGATATCCTCCACTTGAATGGAAGCGTTCTCGGCCCAGCCGATCAACGCTCCGATATAAGAGCTGCCGGATTCCGAGAATGAGACGCCTAATCGCACATTCCGGATACTGATTTGCGCCAACGACTGGGCGTTGCCCTCGATATAGCCTATTAAACCGCCAACCTTATCCTTCGTGGACTTGATATTCCCGTTTAAGGTTATATTCTCGATTCGTATATTTCCGTTAGCTACTCCCGCAAGCAATCCGCAACAATTCCCCGGATACTCTATATCCGCTCCTTCTATATCAAGATTCCGGATCACTGCCCCGTCGTGTAAAATGGAGAAAAGCCCGATTGCGTCGCTTTGCTCTCCGCCGTTCGTCCCGAGATAGGTTAGGTTTAGTATCTTATGGGAATCACCGTCGTAGTTTCCCGCGAACGGGGCGCTTTTATAAGCGTTGCCTTGATACAGGCAATTGGGGATAGGAGCTTTGATGTCGGCTATTTGCTTGAAGAATTGCCCGTATCCGTAATTACTGTCGTACGTGGCTAATTGAGACACGAGATAGGCGAAATCGTTGGTGGAAGTAATCAGATAAGGATTTTCTTCCGTACCTTCGCCATTCAGCATCTCGTAAATATATTTAGTATCACGTACCATACTGACCATCTTGTCACGGAATGTCAGATGATAGCTTAGTGGATAGACGCTGCCTTCTTCATCGAATTTTAACCAAAGTATATAGTCTCCATCTTCTAATACCAGATTATTGGGGATAAACATTTCACAGGAAAGAATCCCCGCGTTTTTCCGGATCTTACCTTCCATGAGCTGTATGGAGTTATCGCTCAGCGATCTCAACTGGAAAAAGATCTGTTCTCTCGTATCTTGTATGGGAGTTTTGCCTTCCGGCAAGGAGAACGTGCTTATTAGATGAGATTCTGTCTCTTGCAAGGTCGATCCGCAGTCGTTTCGTATGATGTCATCGTCTGCGCATCCGCCGAGCAAGATGATAAGCATGCATGCGCATATATTCCATATTGTTTTAGTGTATGTTTTCATGTTTGTTCGTTTATTTATAAATTAGGTTTATCAAATTGCATCTCGGATTTCTTAGGGATCGGAAAGCTACCTGTTTCGTTGGATGGTATTTCCCATTTTACATCAAAGTCCCATCCAGTAAAGGTCTTTTCCGACTTTAAGTCTTGTAAGCTGAATATGTTCATAATCACAGGATTCGGTTGCTCTACAGTGCCCAGCATGCAATAATTCCCAAAATAAGAAACGGATGCGGGAGGTGCGAAAAGATACCAATTCTCCCCGACATTCAAGTTCCTGCCTACCCTTACGTTTGGATTGACAACTCCAATTAGGGCATTGGCTCTTTTATTTGAGCGTCCCATATTTATACAATCGGAGATAAGGCAGCTTTGCTGAAGTTGGCCTACCAAGCCTCCGCTGCTATATTGGCCAATCTCTCCGGCGTTCAAGCATTGTGTGATAACGACGGAGTTTTCCACGAAATCATCAAGAGTGGCCGAAACCGAATTGCCGAAACTGACTAACGCTAGCGCACCTCCCATCAAGGCTACAGCGGGAACACCTTCGGGGAAAGTGATAACTGTAACAAAAAGCAAGGCTGAATTGACCGCGCAACAAACACCACTGACAACCGTATGTAGAACTTCTTCGTTTTTTTTGCTTTTAAGGATCTGTTTGGAGAGCAATCCTCTCTTATAATTCATTGCGTCACTATAAATCTGGTGGTTTGCCCCACTTTCAAACCATTCTGTTAATGCCTTTCGATTAGACATGAACCTATTTGTCATATCTTTGCTCCTCAGTTTGATGCTTGCGAACGATAGGTTATCTATTTTATTGGCCAGTTTCGTGTCCATGTCTGATTCCAACATGGCGATATCATGGGTAATGACACCTTTCAGCCTCTCTGTTTCTATAATCTCCGGATGACCGTGTGAAATAAGCCCGAATACGCTAAAACCTTCTGATAAAATATCGATATCATTTAAGACGAGGCTAAGTACTGTAAGGGCGCAGTTAACAAGGATTTCTCCGCTTTCTCCCACGATTTTAGCGAAAGGGACAAATCCGACAAGAGTAGACGCCAGCTCGAATGTGGCAAACCCCAAGGATACGCCATCCATGATCGTCCATTTCTTTGCGTCGCCTACCTCGCCGATCATACCACCGAGGTATGAGGAGCCTGATATCGGCGCGAAATTGGAACAATAGTTCATGGCAAGCGTATTCCCTGCCCTTCCTATCATACCACCGGCATATTCATGGTAGGAGGCTACTTCCCCTAGATTCGTGTTAATACCCAACGAGCCGGCAAGGATGGAACCGGCTATTCCTCCGCTATAAGAGGAGGCGATTACTTTATTGAAATTCGCCGTGTTGGTGATGGAGGCCAAGGGAGCGAATCCTAAAATTCCACCAGCGAAGGATGAATTAGCCTCGATCATACCCTCATTATACGATTTATAAGCGCCAAGTTGCGCCTCACCGCATAATCCTCCTATATAACTGTCGCCGTTTATATTCCCCGAGTTCGAGCAAAAACCGATAAACGTGTTATTATAATAAGTTTTCGGCTGGGTAGTTACCAGTGTGCTTCCGATAATTCCCCCTACGCCCCTGCTTCCTTGCACCGTCCCGCTGTTTCGGCTGGAAATGATGGTGCTCAATCCACTTCCTCCGGCGATCCCGCCCGCTCCTACATTATATATAGAATTGGCAGGAAGGTTTCCGGGAGGAGCGGTTGTGGATGCGGCACCTTTGATAGTGCCATTATTGCTGCATGAATATACATAGAGCGTATCGGCGTACCCAACGATTCCTCCGGCACAATTGTAAGATGCGGTTACCTTGGTATTCCGGTTGTGGGAGTTCGTGATTTGTGTCATTGAGTACACTGTTCCTCCGCCAAGGATTCCTCCTACGGCGATCGCCCCGTTTATAGTGCAATCCTCTACCGAGCAGGAATCTATCCAGAGATTTACGTTCGGGTCTACCATGCCGGCGATCCCGCCTATGGCCATGCCGTCCGTGACTACGCCATCGCTACGGCTTTCGATGGTGGATTTTTTTACTACGCACCCTTTTATAAATGTCTTATTGATGCTTCCCCCCTTGGTGGTAACGGCTCCTACGATAGCCGATAGCGCTCCATAGCCGGTTATGGTGGCTTTCTCGATGGTGAGATTCGAGATGATGGCTTGATTTACGAAGCCGAACAAACTAGCGCCCACGGCGTTTTTATCTAACATTTTCAAATCCCGGATCGTATAGCCGTTGCCGTCATAATAGCCCGTGAAAGGATAACTGGCTGATAATCCGATCTGGTACCAGTTGCCCTCCCAGCCGCATTGGTCATTATAGTTGGCCATGCTAATGTCATTTTGTTGTTCGAAGCAGGTGGAGGAATTAACAAGGTTACCATTGTTGTGGAAGTTGAGGATCGCTTCTTGTATCTTCGCCAAATCATCGGCAGAGGTTATCCGGTACGGATCTTCCGGCGTACCGTTCCCATACAGGCCGATTCGCTCGTCACGGTTGGTTTCGGTGGAGATCCCATTCTCACTGACGGTAATGTAGCACCCCATGCCGAACTCCCCATTCCGCCCGTCAATGTCCGGGCAATCCGATTGGATGGTATATTCCATATATAGTAGCTGGTATTTACCCTCCTTCAGCCCTTTTTCCATAGTGAATAGGGAAGTCCCGGATAATCGCCGGTGCTTGGCTTTCCGTTGGATAATGTTCCCGTCGGGAGTCTTGATGTGGAAAGTCAGGTCTCCATACGTGAAATCTTCGGTTTCTTTCGTGAAACTGATCAGATCGTGTACTCCTTCATAGGTGTCCTCTGTGGAGGCCGGGATATCCGGAATGTTTTTGTCATCCGAACATCCCATCAGAATCAAAAGAAAGAAAAGGAGAAAAAAATAATTTGTCTTCATATATAGCTTGCTTTTAGGATTAACAGATATCGTTTCAATATGCGAATAGTAATCCTAAAAGCTGTCCGTGTGGCGCAAAACATTTGTCCGTGTGGCGCAAGTTTTTGAAATATAGTATTTTAATTTTCTTTTTCTTTCTCCGCAAGTTTTCGATATTCGTTAGGAGACAGACCATAGCTCTGTCGGAAAAGGCGGTAAAATACCGAGCGGGAAGCGAACCCGGAGTCATAGCAGATTTGATCGATCGAGAGGGCGGAGGGAGAGGAGAGCAGTTCGGCGGCATGCTTTAGACGAAAGTCATAAATATATTCGCGGACGGTCATATTCCCGCTGTAAGTACGTACGGCTTCCATCAAGTAGGTACGGTTGGTCCCCAAACGTTGTGCCAGATCATCCCGGTTCAAGGTGGGATCGGTGTATAGCTTTTCTTTTTCCAATAACTCGTTCAAGTTTATGAATAAACGTAATTCCCGGGAAAGATCGTTCTCGGGTATTTGCTTAATGGTTTCCACTGCCTTATTCTCCTGCCGGATCTGTTCCTGTATACGTCTGTAAAGCGCTTGATTCTTTGCTTTTAGACATTGGGAATAAATGATATATCCCGCTAGCAAAAGGACAAGGAGCAAGCAACCGGTAAAGGCGGCGAACATCCAGTTCCTTGCGTATTGCCTCTCTTGGTTGAGCCGGTCTACCTCATAAATAGTCCGTAGTTGATCCATCCGAGAGGCGATATCCAACCGGTTTACCGAGTCTTTCGCCTGTATATACGTATGATAGAGCGATATACAGGACCGGGGATCTCCGGAATGAGCCAGAAGTTCCGCTTTCTTCAACAAATCGTCCATATAGAAAGATAGGTCGCCCTCATGAGCAGCTAACAGGATATCCATATCCTTGATAGCCCCTTGGTAATTTCCTGTCATTTCCCGTAATTCTCGGCGGGCTTCGTAAAAATGCTCATAGGCGTTGGCCGGGATTTGGGGATGAATAAACCGGACTGCCTCATCCAGCAATCGTCTCGCCTCTTTTATTTGCCCTTTTTTCAGGAAAGACAAGGCTTGGAGAGAGCGGGAGGTGACGGGATAATGTCCGGTCGGGTCCACTTTCCCATGCTCGTCCCTCCAGTTGACGAGGGCGGCATAGCTGTTGGCGTAACGGGATATGCGTTCCGTGTCGTTCACCTTCAGGGCGGTCATGAAGAGCCATTCGTAAAGAACGGCCGAGATGTAGAGTACTTGGTTCTCGCCATTCTCGTAAGTGGGGCATATAGCGATCCCTTTTTCCAGCGAGGTGAGGGCTTGGTCGTATAAGCCGAGTTTATAATACATGCTGCCTTGTACCTGCAAGGCCATCGTCATGCCTACCGGTTGTTTAACCTGTTGCGCCGTCTCGAACATGGCTGTGGCTTCCTCACGGGCCTCGTCGAACCGTCTTTGCTTGAACAATCCGGATATATAAGTATTATAGGTGGAGAAGTAGAAACTGTATTGCTTGGCATCCAATATAAAAGGAAGGCTCTCTCGTGCCTCGATGATAGCCGAATCCACGGAGTAGAAATTAAAGAGGCATTGTATGCGATTCAGCCTTGATCGGCAGATGGCCGGGGTGTCGCACCGGTCGATAGCGTCGTTGAGCGTAGCGTCCCAGTCGGCGATATCGTTGGTGGACATGGCTATACGCATCAGTAGATCATGCTTTTCCTTACCCACGCTCGCTGCGGCCCGTTGTCGCAATGAATCTGTCGGGGGATGTCCTTGCGCTTGTATCTCGTTATGAGACGAGAACAGGCAGATAAGCGATAATAGGAGTGCAAGAGGGCTTTTTCGCATCGAATTTTGTGATTAACTAACGTTAATAGAAGGTGTAAATATACGAAGTCTTTTGTGATAATTAGGTGCAAGTTGATGAATAGTTTACTCTATTGTGCCATTGAAGTAGCCTACAGAGTAAACGGATTAAAAAAATACAATAAAGCATTTGTTTGAAATGGTTTATAACTGGCTTATAATTAGATGGATATAAATTATGATGGAGATTTGAGTAAAACACGTACATGTTTTCGAAAAAACACGACCGTGTTTCTTGAAAATTACGTACGTGTTTTTGGAAAAACACGACCGTGTAAAAAATAGTCAAGTAAAATATACAGTAAGCTACCTGTTTTCTCGTGTTCACTTCATGGTGACACACCCTCTTCTTGTTGAAGGTTGATCGGTTATAATGATGAGGGCAAGTTTACCAGTGATTTCCCGGAAGTTTTTTTCGATGCTATTTTGAATGAACATATCCCCCTTCTCTTTTATTAATACGGATTTTTTTCCTTATATTCGCGTCACTTTTGAACACGTATCAAATAATTTCTAAATAAATCAATTAAGAAATGACAAAGAGTGCATTACAAATCGCAAGAGCAGCTTACCAACCGAAGGTACCCGCTGCGTTGAAAGGTGCAGTGAAAGCCGTTGACGGCGAGTATACTCAATCAGTAGCCGATCAGGAAGAAATCAAGAAATTGTTCCCGAACACTTACGGAATGCCGATCGTTACATTCGAGAAGAGTAACGAGGAGAAGGCTATGCCTGTCATGAACGTTGGTGTGATCCTTTCCGGTGGTCAGGCTCCCGGTGGTCACAACGTGATCGCTGGTTTGTTCGATGGTATCAAGGCTCACAACGCAGATTCTCGTCTGTATGGTTTCATCTTGGGCCCGGGCGGTTTGATCGATCATAAATATATGGAATTGACGGCTGATATTATCGACGAGTACCGTAACACGGGTGGTTTCGATATGATCGGTTCCGGACGTACGAAATTAGAGACGAAAGAGCAATTCGATAAAGGTCTTCAGATCTTGAAAGAGCTTGATATCAAGGCTTTGGTTATTATCGGCGGTGACGATTCTAACACGAACGCTTGCGTATTGGCTGAGTATTACAAGGCTATCGGTGCCGGCGTACAGGTAATCGGTTGCCCGAAGACGATCGACGGTGACTTGAAGAACGCCCAGATCGAGACCTCTTTCGGTTTCGACACGGCTTGCAAGGTTTACTCCGAGGTAATCGGTAACATCCAACGTGACTGTAACTCCGCCCAGAAATACTGGCACTTCATCAAATTGATGGGTCGCTCCGCTTCTCATATCGCTTTGGAGTGCGCTTTGCAGACTCAACCGAACGTTTGTATCATCTCCGAGGAGGTTGAGGAGAAGAATATGTCTTTGGACGATATCGTTACTTACGTGGCTGGTATCGTGGCTAAACGTGCCGCCGAGGGTAATAACTTCGGTACGGTATTGATCCCTGAGGGCTTGATCGAGTTCGTTCCGGCTATGAAACGCTTGATCGCCGAGTTGAACGACTTCTTGGCTAAGCACGACGCTGAGTTCAAGATGATCAAGAAGAGCGAGCAACGTGCTTATATCATCAGCAAGTTGACGAAGGAGAACTCTGATCTGTACGCTTCTCTTCCGGAGGGCGTAGCTCGTCAGTTGTCTTTGGACCGTGACCCGCACGGAAACGTACAGGTTTCTTTGATCGAGACTGAGAAGTTATTGTCTGAGATGGTTGGCAAGAAATTGGCTGAGTGGAAGGCCGAGGGCAAGTACGTAGGCAAGTTCGCCGCACAACACCACTTCTTTGGTTACGAGGGTCGTTGCGCCGCTCCGTCTAACTACGATGCGGACTACTGCTACTCTTTGGGTTACACGGCATCTTGCTTGATCGCCGCCGGTAAGACAGGTTATATGTCTTCCGTACGTAACACGACCGCTCCCGCTGATCAATGGATCGCCGGTGGTATCCCTGTTACTATGATGATGAACATGGAAAAACGTCATGGCGAGATGAAGCCGGTTATCCAGAAGGCTTTGGTTAAGCTTGACGGCGCTCCTTTCAAGGCGTTCGCCGCAAACCGTGACGAGTGGGCTTTGACTACTAGCTACGTATACCCGGGTCCGATCCAGTACTTCGGTCCGACGGAGGTTTGCGACCAGCCGACTAAGACTTTGCAGTTGGAGCAAGCTTAATACAGACTTATACATTATATAATATATAAGCTAGGGAGGATGTCATTTATTTGGCATCCTCTTTTTATTTACATACATTTGCCACGAGATCTTAAACCTAAAAATAAATCTTTATAACACATAGATTCCATGAAAAAGAAAATCGCCTATCTATTGCTCCTTTTGATGCTGATACCTGTCGGCTCGTTCGCCAAGGAGAAAAAGAATCGTTTGATGGAAAAAGCGGTAAGCCCGTTTAGCGTGGATGAGACGATGCGGCGGATCGAGGAGATCATCAAGTCTCAAGGAGGTTCCGTGTTCGCCCTGTTCGATCATGGGCGAAACGCTAGCGAGGTAGGGATGGAGCTGCCTCCGAATAAGGTGATCGTCTTCGGCTCGCCGAAGGTCGGGACTTTATTGATGCGGCAAGATCCGTCCATTTCCTTGGAGCTGCCGCTACGTATCTCCGTTTGGGAAGATGCGGACGGCAAGGTTTGGGTCGGTTCCCCGAATCTGGAGACGATCGCCTCCGAATACGGGATGGAAAACAGCGGTGTCATCGAGAAGATGCAAGAGGCCGTAACGAATATCGTGAGTAAATCGATAGCCGGCAGCCGGTAAAACGGCGTCCTCTTTTGTTTTATAGGGGGCTATCGGCTCATTATTCGGGGTAGATATTGATGATTCGGTAAAAAAAGTTTGTGGAATTTAAGAATAGATGATATATTTTAAACATGCGTTTTAACATATCGCCACTTTCTGTGGCATTGTCTTTTTGTTTACAAAGATGCCCCTTTTTCGATATTCAATGCTTGTTTGCGTGCGCGTATGTTCAGGAAAAATAAAGGAATGTGGAAAAAATAGGCATAATATTGTTTTTTATGAAATAATAAATTATATTTGCGCCAGTATCCGAAGAGTGGATACGAATATTAATGTTAACCTATTTTTGTGTTATGATGAACAAACAGTTGGCTTTTGTTAAAGGTGGGCTGGGTTTGGCACTTTGTTTCTTGATGGTCGGTGCGGGCGTGACCCCTCCAATCCACGCGTCCAACGCGAATGTGTCCATTTCCCAACAAGCTAAGAAAGTTACCGGTACGGTAACTGACGCAAAGGGTGAACCCCTTTTGGGTGTGAATGTTGTAGTAAAAGGTACTACAAACGGTACGATTACCGACCTTGACGGTAAGTATTCCTTGGAAGTTGAGCCCAACTCCATTTTAGTCGTTTCCTACATCGGTTATGTATCTCAGCAAATTCCTGCTTCGGGCAGTGTGGTAAATGTTACCTTGAAAGAAGATACCCAGAACCTTGACGAGGTTATCGTGGTAGGTTACGGTACGCAGCAGAAGAAGGACATCACTGGTTCTGTGGCGGTAGTCGATACGAAAGAGTTGCTGGCCTCTTCGGGATCTTCTGCGGCTCAGCAGTTGCAAGGTAAAGCTGCAGGTGTGTATGTGGGACAATCTGGTTCACCGGGTTCGGCCACGATGGTTCGTATTCGTGGTATTAACTCAGTTAATGACAATGGCCCGTTGTATGTAATTGATGGTGTTTCTACTCGTAACCAAAACATGAGTAGCTTGAACCCGAACGATATTGAAAGCATGCAGGTGTTAAAAGATGCCTCTGCTGCGGCTATTTATGGTGCGCAGGCAGCGAATGGAGTTATCTTGATCACTACGAAGAAGGGTACTAAATCAGGACAGCCGAAAGTTACCTATGACGGTTATATCGGTATGCAAAAAACGACAAAGAGGTATGAGGTGCTGAACTCTGCGGATCGTTTGGCATTGGAATGGGAGTCACAGCAGAACTCTTATACGATTCGTGGCGTAGATGAAGTCCCGGAACATCCTCAGTTCGGAAAGGGGCCAAAGCCAATCATTCCGAATTATCTGACAACAAATGGAGCACAAGGAAGTCAGAATATTAATATGGATGATTATAGTTATCCCGATAACCAAATCGTACCTTTCTCAGATACGGATTGGTGGGACGCTGTTGATCGTACGGCTTTGATGCAAAACCATCAGATAGGCTTATCCGGAGGTACAGAGAAGGGAACATACAATGTAAGTGCGAACTACTTTAAGCAAGATGGTACGGTTATTGATTCTTATTACCAGAGATATCAAGTACGTGCGAATACATCGTTTAATATTCGCCCATGGTTACGTGCGGGGGAGAATATGACCTATGCGTTTTCTAAAGATAATGGTTTGCAGGCTGCTGCCGCAGAATCTAGCGCATATTCTTGGACTTATAGAGCCTCTCCTTGGGTTCCTGTACGTGATACACATGGTAATTATGCGGGTTCAAAGATAACAGGTACTGGTAATTTCCAGAATCCTGTGGCGATTCAAGAAAGAAACAAAGATAATTATTGGACGAACAGTCGTATCTTCGGTAACTTGTGGGCTGAGGCGGATTTGTTTAAAGGCTTGACATTCCGTACGAACTTTGGTCTAGATTATACGAATAATTATTCTTATCGTATGGATAAGAAAAATCTAGAGTTCTCTGAAAGCCCTGGTACCAATAATCTAGAGGAGATATCTGGCTTCAATTTTCGTTGGGTTTGGACGAATACTTTGACTTATAGCACTGTCTTTAAGGATGTTCATAAGTTGAACGTTTTGTTGGGTACAGAGGCTATTCGTGACGGTATAGGACGTAAGATGACGGGACAGCGTTTCGGTTATCTAATGGAAGACAACATGAATACATGGGTATTGAATATGGGAGAGAACGATGCGCGTCGTAGGGCTGAATCTGAATATAAGGGAGAGTTTGCTCTATTCGGAATGTTTGCACGTGTGGATTATTCTTTTGCAGACAAATACTTAATTACGGGTATCGTGCGTCGTGATGGTGTATCTCGTTTCGCTAAAGCGAATCGTTATGGTGTGTTCCCCTCCGTATCTTTAGGATGGCGTATTTCTGAGGAGTCATTTATGGAAAACACAAAGGATTGGTTGGATGACTTGAAGTTGCGTGTAGGGTATGGACAAACAGGTAACTCCGAGATGAGTCGTAAGACTAACTATGCGTTTGAGTACGCAACAAAATCGACAAACACGAATTATGACCTGGGTGCTTCTAACTCTGGATCAATGGTTGGATTCCGTTTGGATAAATATGGTAATGAGGATACGAAATGGGAAGCTACAGAGATGACAAATGTTGGTCTTGATGCCAGTTTTTTGAATGGGAAGTTTGGATTAGGTTTTGAGTGGTACTACAAGAAGACTTCGGATATGTTAATCGAGGCGGCTTATTCTGGATTGGCAGGTAGCGAGATAGGCAAGCCATATTTAAATTATGGTGATATGAAGAATACCGGTTGGGATCTGACATTTAATTATAGAGATTCTAAAGGTGATTGGGGCTGGGATATCGGCGTAAATGCTTCCGCTTATAAGAATGAGGTTTTAAAGCTGTCTAATACGGACGATTTCTTTATCGGCAAAGCCGGTGCTCGTTTTGAGGGTGAACATGTTACTCGTACAACGAAAGGACAACCTATATCTTCTTTCTTTGGCTATAATATAATTGGTTTCTATGAGTCTGCTGATGATGTTAAGAACTCACCACTGCCTTATGGTATAAGCAGTAAAGAAGAGTTGAAACCAGAGCAGATGGTTGGTAAGTTCAAGTTCGAGGATCGCAATGGCGATGGTAAAGTTAATGGTGAAGATCGTACGTTCATCGGTAGTCCTCATCCAGACTTGATCTTGAGTTTAAATGCTTCCGCTACATGGAAGAACTGGGATTTCACGATGTTTTGGTATTCTACGATTGGAAATGACATATTTAATAACACAAAGTACTTTACGGATTTCCCATTGTTTGGGGGAAACCGTTCTACTCGTATGAGAGATTTGTCGTGGAGGCCAGGTGCGGATAACTCAAAGGCGATATTACCAATCCTTGACTCAAAGGACTCTTGGAGTGGTGCAGTTCCTAGTTCATATTACGTAGAGGATGGCTCGTTCTTGAGATTGAAGAATGTGGTATTGGGCTATACCTTCCCGAAATCTTTGTTGCAAAAAGCCACTATCTCTAATTTACGTGTATATATACAAGCAGAGAACTTGTTGACGATTAGTGGATATAGCGGTTTGGATCCAGAGTTTACGAATGCTGATGTAGGCGAAGGCAATGGAGCAGATTTGAGACGTGGTATTGATATGGGTGGTTGGCCGACTACTTTGAGATTGTTGTTTGGGGTGAATTTCGCTTTCTGATAAAAAGTGAAACATATGAAAACTAGAATAAAATATAGAATTATGAAACAAAAATATATAGCTTTATTAGCTTGTGCATCTTTGTTGACTTTAGGGGCTTGTGGAGAAGACTTCCTATATAAAGCTCCGCAAGGTGCGATTGATAAAGAGGCGTTGACGAATGCTAATGGTGTGGACTTGCTGGTAACGAATGCTTACGCTAACTTGACGGAGAATGGTTGGGGAGCTTCCGTTTTCAACTGGACATTTGGTGGAATGTACGGTGGCGATGCTAACAAAGGATCTGACGGTAATGACCAGTCTATCTTGAATACGATGGAAATGTACAATATGCTTCCTTCCAATGGATACCTAAATGAGAAATGGGAATGGGTGTATAAAGGAGCGAAACGTGTGAATAATACATTGCAGATCATTCCGGCGGTTACAGATATGCCCGAGAACGTTAAAAATACTCGTGTTGGTGAGTTGAAATTTCTTCGTGCCTTATTTTATTTTGAAGGTATCAAGGTGTTTGGTCCTATGATTCCGTGGGTGGATGAGACAATTGAAGAAAACAATCCTTTGGTGCATAATGACAAGGACATTTATCAAAATGTGCTTACAGATATAGATGATGCGATCTCTAAACTCCCGGAAACCCAAGATATGGTGGGACGTGTAAATATCTGGGCGGCTAAGGCTTTGAAAGCGAAGATTTTAATGCAGAAAGGGGATATGGCTTCTGCTAAACCTATTTTGAAAGAGGTTATTGAGAGTGGTAAGACTTCTAATGGATTAGCCTATGGCCTAGAGAATGATATGAACGCAAATTTTGATTCTTTTAGAGATAATGGTAAAGAATCTATCTTTGCTATTCAATTCTCTGTGGATGCTAATGATAATGGTAATTCAGGGATGTCTTTGTGCTATCCTCATGGTGGCTCTGGTAATCCCGGAGGCTGTTGTGGATTTTATCAGCCGTCTAGTGAGTTGGCTAACTCTTTCAAGGTTGATGCGAATGGCCTGCCATTATTGGATAATTCGTATCGTGCGGGTAAGCCTGTTTCTTATCGTAACAGTAGTACAAATCCAGAGGATCCTATTGCTTTGAATAATGATGAGATTGCGGTGGATCCTCGTTTGGATTTCGCTATCGGACGTTTTGGTATTCCTTATAAGGATTGGGGTACCCCTAAGAATGGATGGGTACGTGATGCTGCAAACGGTGGTATTTATTTGCCGAAGAAACATGTATATTCAAAGGCGGAAGAAGATGCGGGCTTGGCCAGTGGAGGGTTCAGCGGAGGTTGGGCTCCGGGTTCTGCGATGAATTTGCAATATTTGAGCTTGCGTGATTGTATTTTGATGTATGCAGAGTGTTTGGCTAACGATGGTCAGTTGGCAGAAGCTATGTCTCAAGTGAACAAAATCCGTGTTCGTGCAGGTTTGGACGTGAATATTATCAAGAAAGATGGTAAACCAGCCGCTAATTATAAAATCGCTGAGTATCCCTCGTCTCACGCTGCTTTCTCTGATAAGAATACCTGTATCAAGGCTGTTCGTATGGAACGTAAGCTTGAGTTAGCGATGGAGGGACAACGTTGGTTTGACTTGCAACGTTGGGGTGGTGATTATATGGCTAAGACTCTTAAGGAATATGTAGACTTTGAGAAGGGTTATTTGGCTAAATTCTCTACGGCTTCTTATTTGCCAGCGGCTAAGGTAATGTTCCCTATTCCTGATCAGCAAATTTCGACCATGGGTAACGACGAGAGCGGTCAGCCGTACTTGGTACAGCCAGCTCCTTGGAAATAATTTTGCTTGGTTCAAAGAGCATAATGATTAGGTTATGTTCTTTGAAGGATGTTATTTTATGTTTAATATTTTAATTGTTAAGTTATGAGAAAAATATTATTGGTTATTTTTGCTTGTGCGTCAATGCAATTAGGGTTCGCTGAGGTAGAGAATGATAAGGATGTCATAATTGAAGACGTGACCGAGATGTCTGTGAATGCAGTTAATGTAGTGTATGAGGTTGACGGACCTACATCGTACGCCTTAAATGGCTCCACTTCAGGAGTGGGGAGTAGTTACAGTATAGCCCCTCTTCCTCCTGCTAATGCTACTTTCTCTTGGAAACTTCAAGGGGGTGGTAGAGGATACATCTATCCAAATCAGTATAACTGCGGTATTAATTTGTATGATGCCGGATCTTATCGTTTATCTTGTATAATAACGATTAATGGCGTTAAAACAGAATCTGCTACTTATATTACAGTGACACCGTGATGATTTTTTAGTGTCTGAATTTAAAGGGGGTGTGTCATTTTTGACACACCCCCTTTCTGTTGTTCAGCTCCAGTACTTCAAGAGGTACCCTGCGCACCCCGCTATAAGGAGGGTGTAGCCGGAGATACCCAGCCAGTCCGCCCCGGGGGGCGGTGGGGAGGAGGGGTGCCGTCGTGGCGGAAGAGCGTCAGCGAGGCGCCGATCGCCGCTAGCGTCACCTCCGTCTCCCGCATGAGGAGGGAGAGGAGGGCTAGCAGGAGAAGGAGCAGCGCCGGTAGCGTCTGTCGTTTCGGGAACAGGGGGATGCTGCGGGAAGATGACCCGGAGGAGCGCCGTGAGGCAACGGAGGATGAGTTCAAGGTATTTCATTTTAGTTGACAGTTGATGATAGGGGCGGCATCTGCCCGCCCTTTGGATTAACGATTGATAGTTGCGAGCTGATTTTTCGGCAAAGCTGGACGATCAGCTTACGATAGGCTTCCCGGTTGTCGCCGTTCACCTCGCTGATGTAGGGGCTGTAGGCGATCTCCTTGGCGAAGGCCGTAGGGTTGGCGCTCATGTCGGCCGCCCGGGGATAGGCCGAGCGAAGCAGGCGGCAGTAATCCATGAACGAGCACTTATCGTCCGGGTAGATCCGGAAACGTAGCGAGCGGGGCGACAGCTCCGTCCACCGGCCGGTCCACCATACGTTGGGCAACCCGTAGGCCGTGATGCCGAAAAAGTTATGATACTCCCGGCAGAGCGTACTCTCGCCCCAACCCGTCTCGATGGCCGCCTGTGCCAAGATCACCACCGGATCGATCCGGAACGCCCGCCCGGCCTCCCCGGCCAGCGGAGCGTATTCACGTATAAAAACAGAAATCTCCATACCACTTAATTTTCAATTTTCAATTCTCAATTTTCAATTCCCTAAATCTCGTCCGGGCTCTCGGAATCGCTCCCGCCACCTCCCGGGGTCACCTCCCCGTTCGAGTACTCGGTGTACTCGCGGAGCTTGGCCGTCAGCTTGAGCGAGGCGCTGGAGAGGTTGCCCGTGGCACGGGCACGGAGGCGTACGCCGGTGATATTGCCTTGCGTGGAGAAATCCTCCGGCGTGACGGCCCCCTTCGAGCGGATGCCCACGCTGAAGATGCCGAGGTCGTCTATCTTCACGTTCTTGCCGTCCATCAGCAGCTCCTTGATACAATTCACCATGTCCTTCAGCATGCCGTGGATGGCGCCGGTGGAGAAGGGGGTGTTGTGGGTGGACATGTGCTCGGCCAAGGCGGCGATGTCTACCGTCTCCTCGCATACGGCACGGGCATACCACTTGTTGAAGGTTGTCACGTTCTTCTCGTTCTTGTTTTGATACTTCTTGTAGCGGATCATAATGTGTTGTTTTTTAATGTTGATACAAAGATACGGCAGGGCGTGGGGGCTTTGTCGCTTTGGGTGACTTAGGGTGATTTCGGGTGAATTATTTCTCCGGAAAATGATGGATATATGCCGGAGATTCACTATCTTTAGGATATGGAAACAACATTCAAGATACGAGCGTACGGGCGGATGGAGCTGGCCGAGGTCTACCTGCCCGACCTGCATCCCCGCTCGGCCCACCGCAAGCTGCAACATTGGATAACGATCTATCCCGGCCTGCCCGGTCGCCTCCTCTCGCTGGGTTATCACGAGGGCGAGCGGGTCTATTCGCCCGCCATGGTGCGGGCCATCATCGAGTCGCTCGGCGAGCCGTGAGAGCCGGATGGTATCCGGGTGGAATAGGGGCGCTAAGTCAATGGAACGCAAGACGGATTCCATTGACTTAGCGACCGTATCTCATTGGTTTCCGAGCCGTGTCTCAATAAAAAGCGCATGGAAATTGTATACCCCAGTAAAATACAGTAGATTTGTATATTATAAAAAGGATGGAAAATGACTATATTTGATGAATATAAGACATATACAGGAGACTCTTCAATCTCTCCCTCCTTGCTTTGGGAGTATGACCTGTCACATTTTGACTGGTGGAAATCCCGGAAGATTGTGGTACAGCGTGTCATTGAAAGAGGATGGTTGAAGGATTTTTATGCCGCATTCAATTTATATGGAGGTATAGAGGGATTCCGGGAAATAATAAAAGAACTCCCAAGCTTATCTCCACGAGACATGAATTTTGTTTGTATTGTCTTTAATCTTGAAAAGGAGGAACTAAAATGTTACACACGGAAGTTGTCTCGGGAAAAACACTTGAACTCCTGAAAAAGCTGGAAGCGGAAAATGCGATGACCCGTTTTAATCTGGCGGGAGGAACTTCTTTAGCCCTGTATTTAGGACATAGGAGAAGTGTGGATTTAGATCTTTTCACTCCGAAACCGTTTGATGCGGCGGAATTGGAGAGATTTCTTATGGATAAATATGGATTCCGTACCGGCTTTATGGAGAGGAACACCTTGAAAGGTTCCATAGACGGAATAAAGATTGACTGCATTACCCACTCTTATGAGTATCTTGAAAAGCCATATATCGAGTACGGTATAAGATTGTACAGCATGCAGGATATTATTGCCATGAAGCTCTCTGCCATCGCCGACGATGGGTCACGGCTAAAGGATTTCATCGACATCGCTTTCCTCTCCACCCGTTTCCCTTTCAATTCCATGTTGGGAATGTATGAGCGTAAATTTCCGGGGGCAAATGTCATCAGGCCCTTCAAGGCCATTACTTATTTTGAGGATATAGATTTCGATGAGGATATCGTTATGCTGAATGGCAAATACGATTGGAGAGCAATTGAGAGGAGATTGGTTGATATGACTAGAAATCAAGATAAGGTCTTTGATTCGTTCCCATTTCCTCTGAAGGGAAAAAGGTCTTGATTTGTAATAGAAAGGATATCCATAACTCTTTTTGAGGAGCTTTATGAGCTTCGCTGAAACATAGCGGGGTGCGCAAGGGTGCGCATCTTTACGTGTTTTCCTAAAACTTTTCTGGTAAATGTAAATTTGTGTCACACTGCTGTGTGTGATACAAATTTATTTATTTCTAAAATGTTTTTCCAACCACTCTTTTTTGCGCACCCCTGCGCACCCCCTGCTTTAAAATGGAAGTTTAGGATTCGCTGTATTGTTTTGGTTATCAGTATGATTCTTTTCATCTTCCTTCTTCGTTCCCTTTTCTTCCGGGGTGCTCAAAAAATTGTCTTTTACCTGTTCCGGAGTGATCTCTACGACCTCAAATAGGCGTTTTCCACGTATTGTCGTGAGCTTAAAACCGTGTTTTTTCAGCACCTTGCTCAACGTAACTATATTGGAACGTGTCGGCGTGATACGTGTAAATACACTTAGTTTCGTCATAATATCGCTCGCCGTAAGATACTGTGGCGTGTCAAAACGCTCCGGTTTGCGGAAATAGGTGAAGAACAATTCCTCCTCGGGGCTTCGCTGGCGGAAGGTCTCGTTGTTCTCGTTGATCTTTCGGATGTCTTCGCCGGAGAACCAGTATTTCTCGCCCCGGCGGAAGAGGGCGAGGGCTTGGGCGTAGATGTCGGCGTGTCGCACGGGCGACTGGTAATCGATCCGTGTGGCCTCGAAGCAGAGGAAGCGGCGAGACTCGTTATCGTCCGGCAGCGATTGCAAGTCGTTCACCGTGGCGGCGAAGGAGGCGTGGCGTATCTGCGTCTCGGCATAGTGTCCGTACGGGCGGCGCAGGTAGATGACCCCTGTGGAGGTGAGCGCCTTGAGGCGGTTCAGATCGGCGTAGCTCTGGCCGGACATCTCGTCGATGACGATCAAGAGGCAGTCCACCATCATCTGCGGGAAACCCTTGCTATAGGGATTGACATTGCCCGTGAAAAGATAGTCCCGCAACTCGGGCGGCACGAGGTTCCGCAGCCACGAGGTCTTGCCCAGCCCCTGCCCGCCGGCCAGCAGCAAGATGGTATGGTTTTCCACGCCTAGCTCCATGGAGCCGGCCACCCCGGCGATAAGCCAGCGCTTGAGGCAACCCCGCCAGAAGGCGGGCCGGGTGGTGTCCACGGTATCGGCCAGCTGCCCGATCCAGTCCGTCACCCCGTCCCACGGGGCCAGCCCCTCGAAATACGAGCGGAAAGGGTGGAACGTCTCGCTGAAGTCCGACATCAGTATGGCCCGGATGTCGTTATGCGAGCAGTAGTGGCCGTCCTTCAGGAGACTCCGCCAGAGCGAGTTCACCCAGTAGTCGGTCACCGGCTTGAAGACCGGCTTTTGGCCGTTCCGCTTTTTCTTCGAGGCCACCTCCACGTACCCCCTCACGCCGTTCTTGCGGGTGAGGAAACGCTCGGATATATAGGCCTCCACGGCGACCACGTCCAGCGGGCCCCCGCCCTTTTTCCGGGAGGTGGCGGCGCTCGTCTCGGCGGCGTGCTCCTCCACGTGGCTGTAGGCGCTCTCGATGGCGGCGAGGCGCTCCTCCGCCGGCAAGTCGGCGAAGGCGGTAGCGGCGTAAGCCTCCATCTCGGCCCGCTTCACGCCCAGCCGGTTCGCCCGTGCGGCCATGACGAAGATGAAGTTATTGCGGTTGCCCTCAGCGTAGGCGCCTTTCCGCTCGGCGGTCCGGCGTGCCTTCTCCAGTGGCGAGGCCACCTTCCTTTCCTTCGCCCCGGGAGCCGTCTCGCTAACCTCCTCCTTCCAAGTAAGGGGTAGCGGGGCGAGGCCCTCCGGTAGCTCGCCGGTACCCTCCAGCCAAGGGCGGTAGGCAGGCGAGAGGTATAGGGCGGGATCGTCCGATACGAAGCAAAGCCGCCCGATGTCGCTGCCCGAGGTATCCAGCTCCACGCCGAGCCGGGCGGCGTACCAACGGCTCATGGCCTCGTAGACCCTCCGGTGATTACCCGGCGTGGCGGTCTCGTCCGTGGCGGCGTAGGCGATGAGTTTCGCCCCGTCGCCGCTGGGACTGCGGAAATACGCCACGGTGTAGGGCGCTTCCGTGGCGAGCGGGGTGATACGCTCCAACTCCCGTTCCCCTACGTGGTCGATGTCGAGTACCACCAATTGGTTATAGCGGGTGATGTGAGGGTCGAGGCGTTTCCCGGAGTAGGTGGCCTGTGGGGTGAAAGCGGGCAGTTTTTTCTTTAGTTTGGCGGCCAGTTCCTTATCGCCCGACGCTAGCGCCTCCCGCGTCTCGTCGATGAACTGCTTGTACGTTCCTCTTTGGATGTTTTCCAGTACGCCCGCTAGTGAGGCGTCTCCCTTGTATCGTCCGAAAAGGGCGAATAATGACGTGTTTATCATACTATATTTTTAAGTGATAAAAAAAGAGCCAGTGTCTCTGGCTTGATGCCGCTAAGGTAGGGAGGCGCTTTGGGACGCCTCCCAAGTTTTAACTTTTGTTGTGAAAAACGGGAAGCTTGTTATTCATGCGCTTTCCCGTATTCCTCCTGCGCCGTCGAGAGGATGCTCCGGAAGCTCCTTGGCTCCGGGCAGCCGTTGGGGTGTATCTCGAACACCTCGTCCAGCGCCCGTATCATGGCTTCCCGGTTCGTCTGCCCGTTCACCCGGAAACGTTGGTCATCGAGGATGGGCAGCGTCAGCCGCACGAAGTCTTTCACGGAGCCCGTGTAGATGATCTTCTCCCGTTTAACCAGATCCTCCTCCGGCTGGTAGTCTTTAAACAACTTATGCGCCCCTTTCGCGTCTTTTTTCAAGTCCACCCATGCCTTTTGGGCATTTTCCAGACTATCCAGCAGCTTTCTCACGCTTGTTTCCGCTTCCCGGAAACTGATTTTTTTTCATATATGATTAATTGTTAAAGTTAAAAACATCGCAAAGGTACATTATCCGCGTGATAATTCCTCGGAAGTTGTTGCTTTGCCGGATATATATGCTTATATTTGTAATTACTCATAAAAACAAAGATCGCTATGATAATAAAGAAGATTCCTTACGGACTGACGGATTTTGAGAGGATTAGGAAAGAGCCGTATTATTATGTGGATAAGACTCATTATATCGAGTGGTTGGAGGAATCTGCCAATTTCTTCTTCTTGATCCGCCCGAGGCGTTTCGGAAAATCTTTGTTTATCAACATGCTTAGATGGTATTATGATATCTATAGGCGGGATCGTTTCAAGGAAATCTTCGAGGGGCTGTATATCGGTTCGCATCCTACGGCGGAGCAAGGGAAATACCTTGTGCTCGATTTTAATTTCGCCGGCGTGAATCCGGACCCGGACCGGTTGCTGGCCTCGTTCAATGATAATTGCTCGATGCGTTTCGATCTTTTCGCCGGGCTTTACGGACATATGTTCAATCCCGGTTTCGCCAGTGAATTGAAAAGACTCAAGAACGCGGACGAGAAATTGAACTACCTGATCGGGCAGGCTACGTTGCTGGATCTTCCGATCTACCTGTTCATCGATGAGTATGATAATTTCACGAACGCCATACTCGCCAATGTGGGGAATGAGCATTACCGTAAATTGACACATGGCACGGGGTTCTTCCGCTATTTCTTTAATAAGCTGAAAGAAGGTGCCACGGGAAACGGACCGATCAAGCGTATGTTCATCACGGGAGTCTCTCCGGTCACCATGGATGACGTGACAAGTGGATTCAATATCGGTGCCAATATGAGCACCGATCCCCGGTTTAACGGGATTATCGGGTTTAGCGAGCGGGAGGTACGTGATATGTTGTCTTATTATAAAGACGTGGATATGCTGGCCGGAGAGGTAGATGAGGTGATCGGCGTGATGAAGCCATGGTACGATAATTACTGTTTCTCGAGAGATTCGCTCCACGAGCCGATGTATAACTCGGATATGGTGCTGTATTTCCTGAATCATTATCTTCCGTTGAAAAAAGTTCCGGAGAACATGATCGATAACAACATCCGTACGGATTATAATAAGCTCCGTCATTTGATTCGCTTGGACAAGAAAATGGGCATGAACGCCTCTATCATCCAAGACATCGTGACGAATGGCGAGACCGTAGGTACCATCAAGACGGCTTTCCCCGCCGAGGATCTGGCAAAACCGGATAATTTTAAGAGCCTGCTCTATTATTTCGGGCTGCTTACCATACGGGGTACTAAATGGGGGAGTACCCTATTGGCGATCCCTAACTTGACGGTTCGTGAGCAGTTGTACTCCTATTTGGTGGAGGCTTACCGGAGCGCCGATTTATTTTCCCTCGAGATGGATCGGCTGGGGATGCTCGTGGCTAGCATGGCCTACGAGGGAAACTGGAAACCTGTCTTTGAGTACTTCGCCTCTGAATTGAAGCGACAAAGCTCTATCCGTGAGTTTATCGAGGGTGAGGCGCACGTAAAGGGCTTTTTGTTGGCTTACTTGGGCTTGACCCGTACTTATATAATTCATCCGGAGTATGAGGCGAATAAGGGATATGCGGACTTCTACATGATGCCCGATTTGTTGCATCAACCGGAGATCGTCTATAGTTATATCGTAGAGGTGAAATATGCCCGTCGTGACGCCTCCACCCCGGAGATAGAATCGCTGAGGACTGAGGCTGCCGGGCAATTGAAACGTTATGCCGAAGATCCTAAAGTGAGAGAGACGAAGGGAAATACGAAACTTCGCCTGATAACACTGATATTTAAAGGCTGGGATTTGGTGGCTTGTGATTGAATGCCTATATTTGGCATGAAACTTTAAATCTGTATCTTATGAGAAAGCTTCTGGGGTTTTTATGCGTATGCGCGTTGGCTATCGCTACGGCTAGGGCACAAGATGCGGTGGATGACTATGTCTCTTCCGCCGCCGGCCAAGCCGTGATCTACCATGGGAAGGAGCAATTAAAATATCCCACCTCGATAAGAAATCACCCCTATTTGAAGAGCGAGAAATACGTACCCGGGGATCTTAGCTTCGAAGGCATTCTCTACAAGGACGTGAAAATGCGCTTAGACCTGTACAAGAATGAGTTATTACTGCTCTCTCCGGACAATCGCTATAATATCGTCTTGCCGAGCGATCGGGTAGACTACGCTGAGTTTCATGGGTACGATATCTTCTACAGGTATCCGGACGAGCGGTCGGGCAACCTGCCGGAAGGCTATTACCTACGGTTGTATGAAGGGAAGTGTACCGTACTGGGGAAATGGTCTTGTATATTATCTAAGACGATAAAAGATATGAAGCTCGATGAATCCTTCGATCAGTCCGTAAAATACTACATCCGGAAGGAGGGCGTTTACTATACCGTGAGGAGCAAGGGCTCCGTGTTGAAGGTCTTCAAGTCCAAGAAAAAGGAGTTAGCCCGGTATATCAAGCGGCGAAAGCTGGATTTCAAGCACGCTCCCGAGGAAGCCATCGTAGCCGTGGTGAGACAGTATGAACAGTTAAACGAGATCCCATGAGAAAGAGCCTATATATCGGTATGGTAATGTGCCTGCTGTCCGGCTGGACGGCGAGGGCGCAGCGGACGGTCGATCTGGATTTCCGGCAAGTAACCTTAAATGTCGTGTTCGACGCTATCGAGCGGCAGACCGGACAGCCCGTCTACCGGCAACCCTTGGAGACGGACTCCATGGTCGTTAGCGTACACAGTGAGAAGGAAGAGCCCTTGGTGGCGTTGCGGCGTGCGTTGGAGGGGACTCCCTTCCAAGTATCCTCGTATGGCGGCGCCTTCTTTGTATTGAGAGATAACACCTTGATGACCTCCCTGCCCGAGAACTTCTTCCTGCGGGAGAAGCGGAGAGAGGGCGATGGCGACGAGGAAGGCTCCGGTATCTCCCTGATGGCGGGCCGGAAGCAGCAGAAGGCTACCTCGGAGAACAAGGTCTACGAGATCGGCGACGCCTCGGGCAAGGCGGCGGACCGGGTCACGGTGACCGGTAATATCAGCGATTTCAAGACCGGCGAGCCGATGGTGGGCGTGGCCGTGTTCGTGAAGGACCCGATGATCGGGGCTACTACCGACGCTTACGGCTATTATACGCTGCGCCTCCCTCCCGGACGACACGAGCTGTACATACAAGGCATGGGCATGAAGGACACCCGGCGGCAGATCATGCTCCATTCCGACGGCAAGCTGGATATCGAGCTGGAGGAACAGGTCTACACCTTGAAGGAGGTCACGATCTCCTCCGAGAAGATCGCCAACGTGCGGAATACGACGATGGGCGTGGAACGCCTGAAGGTGAAGGATATAAAGAATATCCCGATGGCGTTCGGCGAGGTGGATATCATGAAGGTAGTCATGTCGCTCCCCGGCGTGAAGGCGGTGGGCGAGGCCTCTAGCGGCTTTAACGTGAGGGGCGGGGCGACGGACCAGAACTTGATTCTCTTCAACGACGGGACGGTCTATAACCCGACCCACCTGTTCGGCTTCTTCTCCGTCTTCAACCCCGACGTGGTGAAGGACATGGAGCTGTACAAGAGCAGCATCCCCGCTAAGTATGGCGGACGTATCTCCTCGGTACTCGACATCAACAGCCGGGAGGGTAACAAAAAGGAGTTCAAGGGATCGGCGAGCATCGGCTTGCTGACCAGCCGCCTTACCTTGGAGGGGCCTCTCTTCTCCGAGAAGACCTCCTTTATCGTGGGTGGACGTACCACTTACTCGGACTGGATCTTGAAGAAACTCCCCGAGAAGAGCGGCTATAAGGATGGCAACGCCGGTTTTTACGACCTGAACGCCACGATTAACCATAAGTTCGACGAGCGGAACAACCTCTATCTGAATGGCTACTACAGCCACGACCGTTTCCGCTTTAACGCGGATGAGCGGTATGCCTACGAGAATGCCAACGCCTCGGTGAAATGGAGGCATATCTTCTCGGATCGTTTCACGGGAGTCCTCACTGCCGGCTACGACCATTATGGCTACAATACCCGTAATACGGATAACCCGGTGAATGCTTATTCCCTCGCTTTCCGTATCGACCAGATGTACGGGAAGATGGACTTCACGCATTACCTGAGCGATAAGCATACGCTGGATTTCGGCGCCAGCTCGCTGTTTTACGACTTGGAGCCGGGGAAATACCTTCCCTATGGAGGGGAGTCGTTGGTGAAGGAGGACCGGATGGAGAAGGAGAAAGCGGTGGAGTCCGCTATCTATGTGGGCGATCGTTGGGATATCACCTCCCAACTCTCCTTGAACGTGGGGGTCCGTTATTCCATGTTTAACGTATTGGGGCCCCGTACCTATAATCTCTATGCCGACGACCAACTGCCTTCCTTGGCTACCGTGACGGGTACGGTGGATAAGACCGGGGCGTTCAAGACTTACCACGGGCCGGAGTTCCGGGTGTCCGCCCGTTATGCCTTTACCGAGGACTTCTCCGTGAAGGCCGGCTTTAATACGATGCGCCAGAATATCCATAAGCTATCCAATACGACGATCATGTCGCCCACGGATACGTGGAAGTTGAGCGACGCTAACATCAAGCCGCAGACGGGTATGCAAGTGGCCGCCGGGCTATACCGGAATTTCTTGAACAATACGATCGAGGTCTCCTTGGAGGGATATTACAAGACGATGAAGGATTACCTAGATTACCGGAACGGCGCCGAGCTGCTGATGAACCACCACATCGAGACGGACGTGCTGAGGACCGAGGGGCGTGCCTATGGCGTGGAGCTGATGGTGAAGAAAACGCAAGGGAAGTTGAACGGCTGGGTAAGCTATACCTACTCTCGCACGCAACTGCGGCAGAACGATCCGATGATCGTGAATCCCGTGAACAATGGGGATTGGTACGCCGCCGATTTCGATAAGCCGCACGACTTGAAGTTCGTGGGTAACTATAAGTTCACGCATCGTTTCAGCTTCTCGCTGAATTGCGACTATAGCACGGGACGGCCGATCACCTTGCCGGTCTCCAAATATCATTACGGGGGCGGGGAGTTTGTCTACTATTCGGACCGTAATCAATACCGTATCCCGGACTTTTTCCGGATGGACGCCTCGTTCAACATCGAGCCGAGCCACCACCTGACGTTGCTCACGCATAGCACGATCTCTTTCGGAGTCTATAACCTGACGGGGCGAAAGAACGCCTACTCGGTGTATTATATATCGGAGAACGGGAAATTAAAGGGATATAAGATGGCGATATTCGGGGTGCCTATCCCGTTTGTCTCTTATAATATTAAATTTTAGGGGGGAGTTGAGATGAGGAAAGAAGCGAAGATAAAAGATTCTATAAAAGGCTTTCATTGGTGGCTGGGGGCTTTGCTGTTGTTATTGTCCGCCTGTGTCACGGATTACGAGCCGAAGGGTTTGGAGCAGGTACGGGATTTGTTGGTCGTGGATGGTATCATCACGAATGGCGAGACTACGATAAAGCTCCGGAGAAGCGTGGGCCTGACCGACGATTTCACGGAGGATGAGTTCGTGAATAACGCCAAGGTGGTGGTGGAGCGTGAGGATGGAGCTGTTTTCACTTGCGCTAATTCTTCCGGGAAGGGAGAGTATAAGGTGGATATGGGAGAGCTGGACCCGGGTAGCCGGTACCGGCTACATATCTCGCTGGATGGGCTGGAGTATGAGTCGGACTATCTGGGACCGGAGATAACGCCTCCGATCGACTCTCTCTCCTTGCTGAAGAAGGGGCCGGGAGAGGAGGTCCGTCTCTGTGTGTCTACGCATAATGCCCCGGATCGATCCTCTTATTTCCGCTGGATGTATAAGGAGAATTGGGAGGTGAAGGCGGAGATCTTCATGGCTGCCGAGAAAATGGGTAATACGGTCGTAATATATGATTTACTTACATCGAATAATTGGTATTATTGCTGGGGGAAGGACAGCTCGAAGGTGATCTCCCTAGGCAGTTCCGATAGGCTGACGCAGAACGTGATCGCTAACAAAAGTATCGCCTCGTATCATCCCAGCGATCGCCGTTTCTCGATGTTGTATCATGCGGAGGTGGAACAATATGCGTTGCACCGGGAGGCTTACGACTACTATTTTAATTTGCAGAAGAACATAGAGGAGTCTGGTAGCTTGTTTGCCCCTATTCCTTCCGAGATGAAAGGGAATATCCGCTGCGTGACGGACCCGGAGGTTCCGGTGATCGGTTTCGTGGAAGTAGCGACAGTGACTCGCCTCAAGCGTTTCTTTCCGGAGATAGAGAAGGTATATGAGGCCGAGGTTACGGGCTGCGCAAGCACGATCGTACAGGGATCGGAATATGATAATAATCCGGATTACGGATATGTTTCCTATAATCCGATGAATGCGGCGAGTAATACGTATGCGCTGAAACGTTGTATGGATTGCGGCCGTTTTGGTTCGAAACAGAAGCCCTCTTGGTGGCCTACCAGTCATTTATAATTTAGTTGCTATGGAGAAGTCTATGATAAAACAATGTATCTTGTCGCTCCTCTGCCTCTTATGGGCGGGGCAAACGGTTCTCGCAGGGGAATTGCGAGAGCGGGTTTATCTGCAAACGGATAAGCAATTTTATCTGTCGGGCGAGCTTGTATGGATGAAATTCATTGCCACGGATTTGGACCAACGGTTGTCCGACGTGAGCAAGGTCGGGTATGTGGAGCTTCTGGATAGCGCCTCGGCGGTCGTGCAAGCCCGACTCGTGCTGGAGAAGGGGGTAGGGAATGGTTGCCTGCAATTGCCGTCTACCTTGCCGACCGGAAACTATCGGCTGGTGGCCTATACCCGTTATATGCGGAACGAGGGGGAGGAGGTCTTCTTTGAGAAGCCGCTGACGGTGGTGAACACCTTCGTGACGAATGAGGCCCTGCTGACGGATACTTTATTGCCCGCTTACTCTTTTACGAGGCGAGAGGGCCCGGTTTCCGTATCGCCGGACCGTATGACCTATGATACCCGTTCAGGGGGGGAGATCCGGATAAACGGCCTGCCCCCGGATCTACAGACCCTATCGGTCTCTATCGCCGGGATTGACTTGTATAAACCTTCCGCCCGGAGCGGTATCGTTGATTGGAAACAAAGCATGCCTACTACGGGATCATCGCCTGCCGATCGTAAATTCTTGGCGGAATACGAGGGGCCGATCCTGACGGGGAAAGTGATCGATCTGTCTACGGGCGAACCTTCGTCTAAGGAGGCGGTGAGGCCTTTATTGGGCTTTTCCGGGGGGGAGATCCGCCTTTTCGGGGGGCAACTGGGCGCTGCCGGGGAGGTGACTTTCTTTACGAAACACATATCCGGGACGCACGAGATCGTGACGGTGGCTTTATCCCCTTCCTCCTCTCGCTACCGGGTGGACATCGAATCTCCTTACGCTACGCATCCGGAGAAGGAACTTCCCGCCTTGAGATTGAATCCCGCTTGGCAAGATGAGTTGGTGAAGCGGAGCGTGGGGCTACAGGTGTTGCATGCTTACCGGTCTGATTCCTTGGTTCGGGAAAAAGCGGAGAAGCCTTGGTTCCAGTGGCAACCGGATTGGAGTTATCTTTTGGATGAGTACACCCGTTTCACGACGATGGAGGAAGTCGTGATCGAGTTTATCCCCGGCCTCCGCTTCCGTAAGATGGATGGGGTTCGCCGGTTGGCGGTCCTGACCGAGGAGCGGATCGGGTATACGATCGGTAACTCATTGGTTTTATTGGATGGTATCCCTATCACCGATCACGAGATCATTTTTAAGTACGATCCCCTAAAAATCCGGAAGATCGATGTGTATAAAGGTAAGTACGTATTCGGTGGGCAGATATTCGACGGTATCGCCTCCTTCTCCTCTTACGAGCATAATTACCCGGGTCTGGTAGTCGATAACTCCACCCAGTTCTTTGATTATGAGGGCACGCAAGCCCAGCGCATCTTCTATATGCCCGCTTACCGGACAGAGGCCGAGAAGCGATCTCCTGTTCCGGATTTCCGCCATACCTTACTTTGGCGACCCGATATCCGGACAAACGGCGAGTCCTCTATATCCATCCCCTTTACCACCTCTGACCTGACCGGTGATTTCACCATCACCATCGAGGGCCTGACCCAAACCGGCGAGGCCCTCTACGCGACGGAACAATTTCAGGTAAAATAGCGTGCGATATGGATTATTCTATTTATCTTTGTAACCTTACTATGGGAAATTAAATCGGATTGAAGATTATGGGAACATTGGAATTGAAATTATCATTGATACAACGGCTCAGTCTCATAAATGATGATGATTTGTTACATCGTATCAAGAGCTTGATTGATAGGATGGAGGAAAGGCAAGCCCTTCGTTTCTCGCCGGAAGTAAAGGTTGCCATAAAGCATGCGCGAGAAGATATCTCGGAGGGGCGTTTTATTGAAGATGAAGGACTGGATAGATATATGGAGCGATGGGTAAACGAAAGTTGATTTGGTCTCAATCAGCTTTGAATGATATGACCGAAATTTTTGACTATTATAATAAACGTAATAAGAGTAAAACGTACAGCACTAAATTATTAGGAGAGTTTAGGGCGATAATGCGTTTAATCCTTTCTTCTCCTCGTATGGGGATCAAGACAGAGGATGAGAATATCCGTTATGTGCTATCTGGTAACTATGCCTTATTTTATGAAATCAAGTCTTGTACAATAGAGGTCTTGATTGTTTGGGATTGCAGACAAAGTCCCGGGCGGTTGGAGATGTGCATCCGTCAACGTCGTTGATATGAAATAAAAACAATTCAAGATATCCTCATTCTCATCTTAAATCCGTACTTTTGGCGAAAAATCAGATTTAAAGATGAGAAGTTTCGCTAGTGACAACAATTCCGGCGTGCATCCCCGGGTAATGGATGCGATCATCAAGGCAAATGATAATCATGCGGTTGGATATGGTGATGATCCTTGGACAGAGGCCGCTACGAGTAAGATACAAGAAGTGTTCGGCAAGGATGCTTCTCCTTTTTTCGTGTTTAACGGGACGGGGGCGAACTCCGTGGCCCTGCAAGCCGTAACCCGTCCGTTTAATAGCATCCTGTGCGCCGAGACCGCCCATATCAACGTAGACGAATGTGGTGCTCCCGCACGGATGACCGGTTGCGCCATCGTCACGATCCCTACGACGGACGGTAAGCTGACACCGGAATTGATCCGTCCCCATCTGAAGAACTTCGGGGTTTGCCACCATTCGCAACCCAAGGCCGTTTATATCTCCCAAGTATCGGAATTAGGTACGATCTATACGATAGAGGAAGTGAAAGCGATCGCCGATCTCTTACATTCGTACGATATGTATCTGCATATGGACGGAGCACGCTTGGCGAACGCCTGCGCTTACCTGAATTGCACGATGCGCCAAGTGACCGTAGACGCAGGCGTGGATATCTTGAGCTTCGGAGGCACGAAAAACGGTATGATGATGGGAGAGGCCGTGGTCTCGTTCCGCCCGGAGATCACGGAGAACCTGCGATTTTACCGAAAGCAATCCGCTCAGCTAGCCTCGAAGCTACGTTATCTCTCCGCCCAGTTCATCCCTTATCTGGAAAATAACCTCTGGCTGGAGAACGCCATGAAAGCGAATATCAGTGCCGCCAAGCTAGCGGACGTGCTACGACAGTACCCGGAGATTCATTTTACGCAGAAGATCGAGTCCAACCAGCTCTTCTTCACGATCCCTGCCGAGGCGTTGAGAAAGTTGCAAGATAAATATTTCTTCTATATGTGGAACGAGGAGATCAACGAGGCCCGTCTCGTTACCTCTTGGGATACTTCCGGCGAGGATATCGCTGAGTTCGAGCAGTCATTGAAAGAGATATTCGGTTAAGGTATAGATATAAAATGAATATAAACATTAGATCGAATCCTATGAGGAAATGGTTTATTTGGGCGATCGTTATGATCGGATGTTTGCCCATAAATAAGGCATTGGCACAGCAAAGCGGCGATGCCGAGCGGAATACGTTGCGTATCATGAGCTATAATATCCGCAACGGAAGGGGCATGGATGAGGTGACGGACCTCGGGCGTATAGCGGACGCTATATGTAAGGTAGCCCCCGATGTCGTCGCCGTACAGGAGGTAGATAGCGTGACCGGAAGAAGCGGCGGGATCGACGTGCTCCGGACACTGGGAGAACGCACCCTGATGTTCCCTACCTACGCCCCGGCCATCGACTTTGATGGCGGTAAATACGGAGTAGGTATGCTGAGCAAGGAGAAGCCGGTGAGCTACCGCTATATCGCCCTTCCCGGACGGGAGGAGGAACGGGTCTTGCTATGGGTCGAGTTTGAGAGATATATCTTCTGCTGCACGCACCTTTCCTTGACGCCGGAAGACCGGATGCTTTCCTTGCCGATCCTTCGGCGGGAAGCCGCTTTCGCGCATAAGCCCCTGTTTATCGCCGGGGATTGGAACGCTACGGCGCATTCCCCCTTTATCACGGAAATCAGCAAGGATTTTCTACTGTTGAGCAATCCTAAACAGGCTACATTCCCGGCTTTCACGCCGGATAGCTGTTTGGACTATATAGCGGGTTATGTAAAGAATGGACAGCCCTTTACCCGTTTGTCCGCATGGGTTCCCGAAGAGGCGGTGGCATCGGATCATCGCCCGGTCGTAACGGAGGTTCGCTTGAAGGCCAGGCCGGAAGAGATCTTTTATGCGGCGCCCTATCTGCAAAATCCTACGGAGGGCGGCATAACGGTGATGTGGCAGACCCATGTCCCTACGTATAGTTGGGTAGAATACGGTACGGACACGCTGAACCTGAAAAAGGCTCGCACCATCGTGGACGGTCAAGTGATATGCAACGGCTTGCATAATAAAATTCGGCTGACGGACCTACGACCGGGGCAAACCTATTACTACCGGGTATGCTCGCAGGAAATCATGCTTTACCAAGCCTATAAGAAAGAGTTTGGCGAGACGGCGGTATCCCCGTTCTACACTTTCAAGGTCCCTTCCGCATCCCAAAAGGATTTCACGGCCTTGATCTTTAACGACCTGCATAAGCATATCCCGACCCTAGACGCCTTATACGGGCAAGTGCGTGATATCCCTTATGATTTCGTGGTATTTAACGGGGATTGTATAGACGATCCCGCCAATGAGAAAGAAGCTTTGTATCATTTGGCTTATTTATGCGGGAAGGTGGGCGCCAGTCATGTACCCGCTTTCTTCCTTAGAGGCAACCACGAGATACGCAACGCTTACTCGATCGGCCTGCGTGCCTTGTTTGACTATGTGGGCGATAAGACGTATGGGGCGTTCAACTGGGGAGATACCCGTTTCGTCATGCTGGATTGCGGCGAGGATAAACCGGATAGCACATGGGTGTATTATGGCCTGAACGATTTCACCGGTCTCCGGAAAGATCAAGTGAGTTTCCTCTCGAAAGAATTGAGCGGCAAGGAGTTTAAGCAAGCCTCGAAGCGGGTTTTATTGAACCATATCCCTATCTACGGAAACGGGGATGCCTATGAGCCTTGTCCGGAGCTTTGGGGAAGCCTGTTGGCGAAAGCCCCTTTCAACGTGAATATATCCGCCCATACGCATCAATACGCCTTCCACCCGAAAGGCTCGTTGGGAAACAACTTCCCGGTGATCGTAGGCGGGGGGTATAAGCTCGATTCGGCTACGGTGATGGTATTGCGGAAGAAAGGAGACGAGATGAGTGTACAAGTGTTGAACGCAAAAGGGGAGACCTTATTAGACTTGAAATTATAAGAGACAGGATGAATACGGATTTGATTTACGGGATCGATGACCGTCCGCCTTTGAAAGAGACGCTTTTTGCCGCCATCCAACATCTGCTGGCTATTTTCGTTGCGATCATAACACCTCCCTTGATTATCGCCGGGGCGCTGAAACTGGATCTGGAGACGACCGGTTTCTTGGTTTCCATGGCCCTATTCGCCTCCGGGGTATCCACATTCGTTCAATGTCGTAAATTAGGACCGGTCGGGGCGGGGCTGCTATGTATCCAAGGAACCAGCTTCTCGTTTATCGGCCCGATTATCACGGCTGGTTTGGCGGGAGGGCTTCCCCTTATTTTCGGCGTTTGTATCGTCGCCTCTCCGGTAGAGATGATCGTGAGCCGTACTTTTAAATATCTGCGCTCGGTGATTACTCCCTTGGTATCGGGTATCGTGGTGTTGCTCATCGGCTTGAGCTTGATCAAGGTAGGAGTGGTCGCTTGCGGCGGGGGGTATACGGCTATGGATAACGGTACGTTCGGTAGTTTGCGTAATATCGGAGTAGCTGTGTGCGTCTTGTTGAGTGTCTTGTTCTTCAATCGTTGTAAGAACAAGTACTTGCGGATGAGTTCCATCGTGCTAGGGTTGTGTATCGGTTATGCGATCGCTTTCGCCATGGGGATGGTGGATATGGAGGCTGTCTCCTCGCAAAACCTGAGAGGGTTTAATATCCCGGTTCCTTTCAAATATGGATTGGATTTTAATATCTCTTCATTCGTGGCGATCGCATTGATCTATCTGATCACGGCGATCGAGGCTACGGGGGATATTACGGCCAACTCGATGATATCGGGAAAATCGATCGAGGGAGAAGGCTACCTGAGGCGAGTCTCCGGCGGGGTGCTGGCGGATGGGGTGAACTCATTTATCTCCGGTGTTTTTAACTCTTTCCCGAACTCTATCTTCGCCCAGAATAACGGGATCATCCAGCTGACGGGAGTCGCCAGCCGGTACGTGGGGTATTATATCGCGGGTATGCTGATCCTGTTGGGATTATTCCCGGTTGTCGGCGTTATCTTCTCCTTGATGCCCGATCCGGTGCTGGGAGGAGCTACCCTGCTGATGTTCGGTACGGTGGCGGCAGCAGGTATCCGTATTATCGCCGCCCAAGATATCAACCGGAAGGCCACGTTGGTGTTGGCGGTTAGTTTGTCCTTGGGGTTGGGGGTGGAGCTGATGCCGGATATTCTAGGGGCCGCTCCTCAAGTGATCCGTGGCATTTTCTCCTCCGGCATAACGACGGGTGGCTTGACGGCCATTCTGGCGAATTTATTTATACGTGTAAAAGAAGATCAAACAGAATAACAAATTATGGAATTATTGAAGCAACGCATCTTGCAAGACGGCCGCTGTTATCCCGGCGGTATCCTTAAAGTGGATAGTTTTATCAACCATCAAATGGACCCGATGTTGATGTATAAGATCGCCGAGGAATTTATCCGTCGTTTTCAAGATCGTAAGATAAACAAGATCGTGACCATCGAGGCGAGCGGTATCGCCCCGGCCATTATGGTGGGTTATATCATGCAGTTGCCGGTGGTCTTCGTAAAGAAGAAGAAACCGAAGACGATGGAGAACATGCTCTCTACCGTGGTCCATTCCTTCACGAAGGATCGTGACTATACGGTATGTATCAGCAATAACTTCTTAACCCCGGAGGATCATATCCTGTTTATCGATGATTTCTTGGCTTACGGAAACGCCGCCATGGGAATGGTCGAGTTGGCGGAGCAATCGGGAGCCGTGATCGAGGGTATGGGTTTTATTATCGAGAAGGCGTTTCAAGATGGCGGGAACCTGCTGCGTGAAAAGGGCATACGTGTGGAGAGCCTCGCCATTATCGATAATCTGGATGATTGTAAGATAACGGTTCGTTAAAGGAAAAGATATGGATGAGAGAATAAAAGAAAAGTTGATTAACCGTGCGAAGACGAATCCTTATGTGAATTTTCTGGGGATCGACTTCACGGTTATCGAGGAAGGTCGTGTAGAGGCGCATATGCCCTTGCATGACGAGCAGAGACAATATAGCGGCGTGACGCATGGGGGTGTCTTGGCTGCTTTGGCGGATACGATCGCCGGTTTCGCCGCCTATACGATGACCCCGCTGGAGAAAGACGTGCTGACGGCAGAGTTGAAAATGTCTTTCTTACGGGCCGCTTGGGGTAATGAGCTGATCGCCAAGGGTACCGTGATCAAGGCGGGACGGAATATACATTTTTGTGAGTGCGAGATTTATTGCGACGATAAGTTGGTGAGCAAATCTTCCGGCACCTTTTGTGTGGTCCATCCCCAAGTATAGAAAAGATGTTACTTATTTATCAATATCATGAAGATTTCAAATGTAAAAAGAATCCTTTGCGGCTGCCTGTTGTTCGCCGCTACGTGGCCGGCATTCAGCCAGCCTGCCACGAATCCCCGCCTGATCATCCGTGCGGATGACATGGGGTCGTTCCGTTCCGCCAATATAGCGTGTATGGAAGGGTATAAGAATGGGGTGGAGACCTGTATAGAGGTTATGGTTGTCACCTCGTGGTTCCCCGAGGCCGCCCGACTGTTGAGGGAGAACCCGGGGATAGATGTCGGGCTTCACCTGACGCTGACCAGCGAATGGGATAACGTGAAATGGCGTCCGCTGACGCATTGTCCCAGCTTGACCGATAGCAATGGCTATTTTTTGCCGATGATGTCTCCGAATCCCGCCTACCCGGGTCTGGCCATTCTGGAGAATACATGGAGCTTGGCCGAGATCGAGCAGGAGGCCCGGGCCCAGATAGAGATGGCCTTGAAGAACATTCCCCAGATCAGCCATATCTCCGGTCATATGGGATCGACCGGTTTCGATCCGGAGGTGGTGAAGTTGATGCGCCGCTTGTCCGAGGAATATCATCTGCCGGTCGTGGATCGGGTAGAGGCGATGCAGGAATACGATTTCACCTATTCCGGGTATGATGGAGCCTCCAAGACTCCGGCCGAGAAGGAGGCCAGTTTCATCCGGATGTTGGATAAGCTGGAACCCGGTAAACGCTATATGTTCTTGGATCACCCGGCCTTGGATAACGAGGAGATGAAAACCGTCGGGCATATCGGCTACGAGAACGTGGCGATGGACCGTCAAGGCGTGACCGATCTTTTTACCAGTCCGAAGGTGAAGCAAGCCTTGAAGGATAAGAACATAGACCTGATCAGCTATAACGACCTGACCAAGGAACTCCCTCGTGCGGAAGCCTCGAAAACCTTGGATAAAGCGTTTGGCAATTACCTGCGGGCGGTGAAAAAGGCGGATCAAGACTTGCATAGTATCATGATCCTCCAGCATGGAAAGGTCGTAAAGGAGCAATGGCTGGGTGAGGGCGACCGCCATACGCCGCATGTCTTGAACTCCGTTAGCAAGACCTTTACGGCTACGGCTATCGGTTTCGCCGTCGCGGAGGGTAAATTGAAGGTCACGGACAAGGTGATCTCCTTCTTCCCCGACCAATTACCGGCCGAGGTAAGCCCTTGCTTGAAAGAGCTGGAGATACGTCACCTATTGACCATGTCCTCCGGCCATGATGTCGATCCCACCGCTTTAGTACGGCAGAAGGGGAACGAGAAGGCCGATTGGGCAAAGCTCTTCCTCTCGGCGCCGTTGGTACATAAACCGGGAACCTATTTCGTATACAACAGCCTCGGCACGTATATGCTTTCCGCTATCATCCAGAAGGTGACGGGGGAGAAGGTGATCAATTATCTCTATCCCCGTCTGTTCCGTCCGCTGGGTATCGTCGGCGCTACTTGGGAAGAGAGTCCCCAAGGCGTCAATTGCGGTGGTTGGGGTTTGTATCTCAAGACCGAGGATCTAGCGAAAATGGGTCAGTTTTTCCTGCAAAAGGGAAAATGGAACGATAAGCAATTGCTCCCCGAAAGCTGGATAGAGGAAGCCACCACCTCCAAGATAGCCTCTTTGCCCGCCGGTATGAGACCGGAGAACTTGAAGATGAAGCCGAAAGATAGCGACTGGTTACAAGGCTACGGTTACCAGATGTGGCGTTGCCGCCATAACGCCGTTCGTGCCGATGGAGCCAATGGACAATACATTATTATATTGCCCGAGCAAGATGCGGTAATCGCCATGACCGCGAATATCGGCGATATGCAGGCCGAGATCAACTTGATATGGAAATATATCTTGCCTGCCTTGAGATAGGAACTGTAGGCCCTACGTCCGGGAAACCAATAAGAGGCCCCGGACGTAAGCCTATGTGACTTGTTGGGCGTAAGCGAATGGTTTACGGTATGTAAGTCAATGGATTACGGGAAAAACTCAATGATTCCCACCCCGTAAACCATTGGGTTACAAAAAAAGAAAAGCCTTCCGGTCTATGACCAGAAGGCTTTTTTAGTTGCGGAGGCAAGACTCGAACTTACGACCTTTGGGTTATGAGCCCAACGAGCTACCACTGCTCCACTCCGCGATATAGTTGCTATCATTTCTTGATTGCGAGTGCAAAGGTAGGGATATTTTCTTACAAAACAAATTTATTGCAAGTTTTTTTTAATATACTTGGTAGATACGATCTTTTTTAAGTACTTTGCGCACAGTTTTAATCAAAATGTGCAATACAATGCCGATGACAGTTTCTAAAACACGTGACATGTTGGTGGATGTGGCCAGACAATTGTTTGCCCGCATGGGGGTTGATAACACAACGATGAACGATATTGCACAGGCATCTCGTAAGGGGAGACGTACGCTTTATACGTACTTTAAAAGCAAGAACGAGATCTATTTGGCGGTAGTGGAGTCGGAGCTGGACCAGCTTCATAAGATGCTGGTGGACGTGGCCAGCAAGGATCTGCCGGCGGACGAGAAGCTGCTGACGTTTATCTATAGCCGCTTGGACGCTGTAAAGGCGTTGGTGTTTCGGAACGGTACGTTGCGGGCTACCTTCTTCCGTGATATATGGCGGGTGGAGAAGGTACGCAAGAGCTTCGACCTTCGGGAAGTGGAGATCATAAAGGGAATATTGGACGATGGCGTGAAGGAGGGTATATTCAGCATGCCGGACACGGACATTACCGCCCTCGTGCTCCATCATGCCTTGAAAGGGCTGGAGGTGCCCTATATCCGGGGGATCATGGGTGATAATATCAGCCAGCGGATTAAACGTAGAGACAATGTGATGAATTTAATATTCAACGGAATAAAGATTAAGTAAATCAAAGACACTAAGGAATGTTTATTAATGCGACAGGGTTTTATGTGCCTGAAGAACGGGTAGATAACCAACATTTTCTTGAATTGAGCGGGTTGACAAGTGAGTGGATTGAGCAACGGACGGGAATTCATACCCGCTCGAAAGCGAAAGAGGGGGAGAATATCAATACCATGAGCCTTGAGGCCGTGAAGGACGCTCTTCCCAAATTGCCTTACGATATCACGGAGGTAGACTTGATCGTCTCCGCTTCGTATTCTCCTTATGATACGGTTGCGACGGCCGCGCATACGGTTCAACATGAGTATACTATCGCTGACGCGAAAGCTTTATATCTATCCTCGGCTTGTTCTTCTTTCTTGAACGCCTTGGAGGTTGTGGAGGGATATTTCGCCATGGGGAAGGCTTCCAAGGCTTTGGTGCTTTCCGCTGATAAGAACTCCGCTTATTATAATGAGACAGACCCGAAGGCGGGCCATTTATGGGGTGATGCCGCTGCCGCTTTCTTTATCTCCAAGGAGCGGATCGGTGAGGGCGACGCTGAGATCGTAGAGGTCTACACGCAAGGTCTCGGCCATTTGTCGAAAGCGATGGAGGCGGTTCACTTGCGTCCTCGTGACGGCGGTATCTTGATGCCGGAGGGGCGTGACGTATTTATCCAAGCTTGTACCTATATGCCTAAGAATGTCCTTCATTTGTTGGAGAAGAACGGTTATACGCTGGATAACCTTACTTATTTCATCGGCCATCAGGCGAATATGCGTATCATGGCGAATATCGCCAAGCAATTGAACTTGCCGGACGAGAAATTTTTGCACAATATCGAGGAGCTGGGAAATACGGGTTCCGTAAGCTCGGCCTTGGTATATGCCCAGAACGATAAGAATTTCAAGAAAGACGACTTGATCGCTATCACGGTATTCGGCGGTGGCTATTCAACGGGAGCTTGCTTGATTAAACATTGATATTAAAAAATTTGAGTAATATGAAACTATTAGAAGGTAAAGTGGCTGTCGTAACAGGTGCCGCTCGTGGTATTGGTAAGGCTATCGCCTTGAAGTTCGCCCAAGAGGGCGCTAACATCGCTTTCACGGATCTAGTGATCGATGAGAATGGCTTGGCTACACAGGCCGAGATCGAGGCCTTGGGCGTAAAGGCGAAAGGATACGCTTCTAACGCCGCTAACTTTGAGGAGACTCATAACGTGGTGGCCGAGATCGTAAAGGATTTCGGACGTATCGATATCTTGGTGAACAACGCCGGTATCACGAAAGACGGCTTGATGATGCGTATGAGCGAGGGACAATGGGACGCTGTGTTGAACGTGAACTTGAAGTCCGCTTTCAACTTTATCCATGCTTGTACCCCGGTCATGATGAAGCAACGTGCGGGTAGCATTATCAATATGTCTTCTGTCGTAGGTGTTCATGGCAACGCCGGACAAGCGAACTACTCCGCTTCCAAGGCCGGTATGATCGGCTTGGCTAAGTCTGTCGCTCAGGAGTTGGGTTCTCGTGGCATCCGTGCGAACGCTATCGCCCCGGGATTCATTATTACGGATATGACCGCTCAGTTGTCTGACGAGGTACGTGCCGAGTGGTGCAAGAAGATTCCTTTGCGCCGTGGCGGTACGGTGGAGGATGTGGCTAATATCGCTACCTTCTTGGCTTCGGATATGTCTTCTTATGTATCCGGACAGGTTATTCAGGTTGACGGCGGTATGAACATGTAATATGGAGGTTATTTACGAGGATAATCATATTATAGCGGTAGATAAGACCTGCCGTGAGATCGTGCAAGGCGACAAGACGGGCGATAAGCCTCTCTCGGAGATGCTGAAGGCATGGCTGAAGAAGAAGTATTGCAAGCCCGGTAACGTCTTTGTCGGTGTCACGCACCGTCTGGATCGTCCGGTGAGCGGGGTCGTGATTTTCGCCAAGACGAGCAAGGCCCTCTCTCGCTTGAACGAGATGTTTCGTGTCGGTGAGGTGCGCAAGACGTATTGGGCGATCGTCAAGAACCGTCCCCCGCAGGATGAGGGTGAGTTGGTGGATTGGCTGGTGCGGAACGAGAAGCAAAATAAGAGTTACGCTTACGATACCGAGCGGCCGAATGCCAAGAAAGCCATCCTGCGTTATAAATTGATCGCCCATTCGGATCATTATTATCTGTTGGAGATCGATTTGAAGACGGGGCGGCACCATCAGATCCGCTGTCAGTTGGCGAAGATGGGATGTCCGATCAAGGGAGATCTGAAATATGGTTTCGATCGTTCCAATAAGGATGGAGGCATTAGCTTGCACGCACGTAGTGCGGAGTTTATCCATCCGGTTTCAAAAGAGAACGTGCGAATTGTCGCTCCCGTACCGGACGATAATTTGTGGAAAGCGTTGTCGGTTGATCAATAAGATAATAGATGAAGATCTGGTATCTGTGAAATCCTTTCGGATGGAAAAAGCATTTCATTCGAAGGGATTTTTATTTTTAAGTGTAGACTTTCCCGGCTGGTTGTGGATTTATTCCCCAGTTGGATATGCCCTAATTTTAGTATAAATGTTAACATAAACGCTATACGGTTTGTTATTAAGTGAAGTAACGTTAATTATCGATGTCCTCGAGAAAAATGGAATGATTCTTTCTTTCTTAAATGACAAATGTGACATAAGTAATTTATATAGGTAGAATGAGCAAGAAAAGATTGGCAAAAGTACAGGTTATCTTGATAGCCCTTGTAGTAGCGATGACGGGTTGCCACCATAAGGAAGAGCAGCAATTGCCCATCGTGATCGTAGACAAACCCTCAAAAGAAGACGTGCAGATTTATGGTGAGTACGTGGGACGTATCCGTGCCGCCAGCTTTGTCGAGGTACATGCCCGTGTGGAGGGATTCCTAGAGAAAATGTTGTTTGAGGAAGGTAAACGGGTGAAGCAGAATGAGCCCCTGTTTATGATTAATCCCGATAAATATCGTGCTAGGGTAGAGAAGGCGAAAGCCCAACTGAAGAAAAGCCAAGCCCAAGCGGCCAAGGCCCGGCGTGATGTGGAACGCCTGAAACCGTTGTACGAGCAACACGCCGCCAGCCAGCTGGATTTGGATAACGCCACGGCCGCTCTGGAAGACGCCGAGGCGAATATCGCCATGAGCAAGGCGGATCTGGATCAAGCGGAGATGGAGTTGAGCTATACGGTAGTGACCTCGCCGCTGTCCGGGTATATCAGTGAGCGTTTCGTGGATGTGGGCGCTTTGGTGGGCCCGGGTGTCAATTCGAAATTGGCGGCTGTCGTGAAGAGCGACACGGTATTGGTCGATTTTAAGATGACCGCCTTGGATTACCTGCGTGCCGAGCGTCGTAACGTGAAGTTTGGCGAGCGGGATACGACCCGTTCGTGGCAGCCTACCGTGACGGTTACCTTAGCGGACGACTCTGAATACCCGGTAAAAGGTATCGTGGACTTCGCCGATCCGCTGGTGGACCCGAAGACCGGTACGTTTGGCGTTCGTGCGGAACTATCCAACCCGAACCAGAAATTATTGCCCGGACAGTTCACGAAAGTGAAGCTCCTGCTGGATGTCCGAGAGCGTTCGATCGTCGTTCCCCGGAAAGCGCTCTCGATTGAGAAAGGAGGTGCGTTCATCTATATCATCCGTAGGGACGATATCGCCGAGAAGCGTTTCGTGCAGACCGGCCCGGAGATCGGCAACAAGGTCGTGATCGAACGGGGCTTGGGCGAGAACGAGCGAGTGGTGGTAGAGGGTTATCATAAATTGGTGCCGGGCGTGAAGGTACATGCGGTAGAGGCCGGCGACGAGAAGGCTATCCAAGCGCTTAGAGAGGAGGAAGAACAATGAAACCGGGATTCTTTATAGACCGTCCTGTCTTTTCGACCGTCTTATCGATCCTGATCGTGATTGTCGGAATCATCGGACTGGCATTATTGCCTGTGGACCAGTATCCGCAGATTACGCCCCCCGTGGTGAAGATCAGCGCCACGTATCCGGGAGCGAGCGCCCTGACAGTGTCTCAAGCGGTCGCTACCCCAATCGAGCAGGAGCTGAACGGTACGCCCGGCATGATTTATATGCAAAGTAGTAGCTCGAACTCGGGTAGCTTGAATATTACGGTGACCTTCGATGTATCCGCCGACGCGGACTTGGCGGCTGTCGAGATCCAGAACCGTGTGAAACTGGCCGAGAGCCGTTTGCCCGCCGAGGTGATCCAGAATGGTATCACGATCGAGAAGCAGGCACCCAGCCAGTTGATGACCTTGAGCTTGATGTCCGACGATCCGAAGTTCGACGAGATCTATCTGAGTAACTTCGCCACGATCAACGTGTTGGACGTATTGCGCCGTATCCCGGGCGTAGGCCGTGTATCGAATATCGGTAGCCGTTATTACGGTATGCAGATCTGGGTATATCCGGATCGGTTGGCCAATATGGGATTGACGGTAAAGGACTTGCAGGATGCCTTGAAAGACCAGAACCGGGAATCGGCGGCGGGCGAGCTGGGTAAGCAACCTGTGCTGGACGTGGATGTCACCTTGCCTATCACGGCCCCGGGACGTTTGTCCACCGTGAAGGAGTTTGAGGATATCGTGGTGCGGGCGAACCCGGATGGCTCGATCGTCCGGATGAGCGACGTGGCCCGGGTATCGCTGGAGGCTTCCTCGTATTCTACGGAGAGTGGGATCAACGGGAAGAACGCCGCTATCTTGGGTATCTATATGTTGCCGGGAGCGAACGCTCTGGAGGTCGCCACGAAGGTGAAAGAGGCGATGAAGGATATCAGCAAGAACTTCCCGGAGGGCTTGGAGTATAATTTCCCGTTTGATATGACGGAGTATATCTCCCAGTCCGTGCATGAGGTGTATAAGACCTTGTTCGAGGCCCTCTTCTTGGTTGTTCTCGTGGTGTTCCTCTCGTTGCAGAATTGGCGTGCGGCCTTGATCCCGACGATCGCTGTCCCGATCTCCTTGATCGGAACGTTCGGTTTCATGTTGATCTTCGGCTTCTCGTTGAATATGCTAACCTTGCTGGGATTGATCTTGGCGATCGGTATCGTGGTGGACGACGCTATCGTGGTGGTGGAGAACGTGGAGCGTATCATGGCCGAGGAGCGTGTGACCGCCCGTGAGGCTACGCATAAGGCGATGCGGGAATTATCCGGCGCCTTGATCGCTACCTCCATGGTATTGGCCGCCGTGTTCGTGCCGGTGAGTTTCTTGGGAGGTATCACGGGGCAGTTGTACCGTCAGTTCTCCGTCACGATCGTGGTTTCCGTGTTGCTGTCCACGGTAGTGGCCTTGACGTTGAGTCCGGCGATGTGCGCCATCATCTTGCGTCCGTCTCATAAGAAGAAAGCGTTTATTTTCCGTAAGATCAATCTGTGGTTGGCGAAAGGAAATAAGAAATATACGAAGTTGTTGCGTATCTCCATCGCTAATCCCCGCCGTATCTTGGCAGGGTTCGGGATGGTACTGGTGGCTATCTTCGTCTTGAACCGGGTGTTGCCTACCAGCTTTATCCCGGAGGAGGATCAAGGATTCTTCACCGTAGAGCTGGAGATGCCCGAGGGTACTACCTTGGAGCGTACACGTGCCGTGACAGACCGTGCGATCGAGTTCCTCGACCATCATCCGGCCGTGGCCTACGTACAGAACGTAACCGGTAGCAGTCCCCGTGTCGGTACGAACCAAGGGCGTGCCACGCTGACGGTGATCCTGAAACCGTGGGAAGAGCGTAAATCCTCCGGTATGAAGGTAGAGGACGTGATGGCCGATGCCCGCCGGGAATTCTATTATTACCCCGAGGCTAAGTCGTACGTGAACCGTCCGCCGGTAATCCCGGGCTTGGGCGAGAGCGGTGGCTTGGAGATGCAGTTGGAGGCTAGGGGAGACGCTAGCTGGGATAATCTGGTAAGCGCCACGGATACCTTCCTGTATTACGCCTCGCAGGCGCCGGAGCTTCAAGGCGTATCTTCCGCCATGCAGAGCGAGATCCCGCAGTTGTATTTCGACGTGGATCGTGACCGGGCGAAGTTCCTCGGCATCCCTTTGTCCGATATCTTCTCGACCATGAAAGCTTATCTGGGCTCTGTGTACGTGAACGACTTCAATATGTTCAACCGTATTTACCGTGTATATATCCAAGCGGAGGCGCCTTACCGGGCTACCCGGGATAATCTGGACTTGTTCTTCGTGCGCAGCAAGGACGGGGCGATGGTTCCATTGACCGCCTTGGGTACGACCCAATATACGACCGGTCCGGGAACGATCAAGCGTTTCAATATGTTCACCACGGCCTCGATCAATGCCGTAGCCGCCCCGGGATATAGTACGGGCGAGGCGATGGCGGCGATGGAACGGATCGCTAGGGAGCATCTGCCCGATAATATCGGTCTGGAGTGGAGCGGTCTTTCCTATCAGGAGAAACAGGCCGGCGGGCAGACGGGATTTGTCTTGGCGTTGGTATTCTTGTTTGTCTTCTTGTTCTTGGCGGCCCAGTATGAGAGCTGGATCGTGCCGATCGCCGTATTGCTTTCCTTGCCGGTCGCCACGCTGGGTGCCTACTTGGGCATCTGGACGACGGGGTTGGAGAACGATATCTATTTCCAGATCGGTCTGGTAACCTTGATCGGTTTGGCGGCGAAGAACGCTATCTTGATCGTCGAGTTCGCCAAGGTGCAGGTAGATAACGGGGTAGATGTGGTGAAAGCCGCTATCCATGCCGCCCAGATGCGTTTCCGCCCGATCTTGATGACCTCGTTGGCTTTCGTGTTGGGTATGCTTCCGATGGTGTTGGCCAGCGGGCCGGGCTCGGCTTCCCGCCATAGTATCGGTACGGGCGTGTTCTTCGGTATGTTGGTGGCGATTACGGTAGGTATCGTGTTGGTTCCCTTCTTCTTTGTCTTGATCTATAAGATAAAGGGAAAGATGCGGATGGAACGTATCGCTCAAAAGAAAGAAGTGGTAACCGTGGTGTGTGTCGTTTCTATGCTGGCGTTCTCTTCCTGCAAGATCGGAAAGCGGTACGCACGTCCGGAGTTGAACCTGCCGGACCGGATCGAGGCTTATACGGATACGACCGATACGGCGTCCGTGGAGAATATCCCTTGGGAGAGCCTTTACGCCGATGAGACCTTGAAAGATTTGATCAAAAAGGCTCTGGATAATAATAAGGATATGAAGATCGCCGCCGCCAAGGTGAAGGAGATGATCGCCGCCAAACGGATCTCTTTCGCGAATATGCTGCCGGAGGTGGGTGCGAATATCTATGCGCAAAAGGAACGCTTGAACTATGGAGGGGATGATCCGAAGCCCGATCCGGAGTTTGGGGCGAAGTTGACTTTGTCTTGGGAATTGGATTTATGGGGTAACCTCCGCTGGGCGAACGAGGCTACCATCGCTTCCTATATGCAGACCGTGGAGGGGCAGCGTGCCTTGCGATTGACCATCATCGCCGAGGTAGCCGCCAATTATTATCAACTTTGCGCCTTGGACCAAGAGTTGTCGATCGTACAACAAACCTTGGACGCACGTCGTGAGGGTGTCCGCTTGGCGAAGCTTCGCTATGAGGGCGGACTTACTTCCGAGACGGCTTACAACCAAGCCCAAGTGGAGTTGGCCCGTACCGAGACCTTGATCCCCTCGCTGGAGCGTCAGATCAAGATCAAGGAAAGCGACCTCAGCATGCTGTTGGGCGAATATACGGATGATATCCCCCGTGGCCTCTCCTTGAGCGACCAGCACCTGCCGGATGCCTTACCGATCGGCTTACCGTCTTCTTTGCTGGAGCGCCGGCCGGATATGCGTCAAGCGGAGTTTAAGCTTCGGGCGGCGAACGCTCAGGTGGGTGTGGCGCAAACGGACTTATTCCCGAAGATCCGTTTGACAAGTAATTACGGTTTCGAGAGCGATGAGTTAAGTAGTATCTTGAAGAGTCCGGCAGGTTTTATTGCCGGAAGCCTGTTGCAGCCGATCTTCGCCATGGGGAAGAACAAGGCGAAAGTGAAAGCGGCGAAGGCTCGTTACGAGCAAGAGGTCTATAGTTACGAGAAGAGCGTATTAGGCGCTTTCAAGGAGGTGAACAACGCTATCGTGACCGTCCGCAAGGTGAAGGAGATCCGTGCTTCCCGCATGAATCTGGAAGCCTCCGCCAGTAAATATCTGGAACTCGCCCAATTGCAATACATCAACGGTGTCATCAGCTACATGGACGTATTGGATGCCCAGCGTGGTTTGCTGGACGCCCAGATCGGTTTGAACAATGCCGTGCTGGATGAGTTGCTGTCGGTGGTATACCTGTATAAGGCTTTAGGGGGAGGGTTTTGATAGCGCATCCTCCTCATAGAGGAAACTATCTCAATGGAATATGCCCCGTAAATCAATGGAATCTATTTCGTATTCCACTGATTTACGGGGCATATTTTACTTGTTTTATAATTATGTATCAAGTAAAATATCAACCTCTTGCCTTAATAAAGGCAGATGGTTGACAACGATACTCCAAAGAATATCAACAGATAGACTGTCATAACCATGTATAATGTAGTTTCGGGCATCTACTATCTTTCGGGAATTGGTGATCGCTATTGTCGGAGACGTTTTTAATATCCGGTTCATGGCCTCTCCGATAATCTCGATATTTCTTTCTATTGCCCGTCTAAGACGTAAGTCTTTGCAGAAGTTTTCAAATAGCTTGGGCTGATCATCGAAAAAACTTTCGATCTCGTCAATCGCCGTAGCTATATCTTGTAAATGCTTTTTGATGAAGTTATCCATAGATTAACATCTTTGTGGTATCAATATTTTCCTTGAGATAAGGATTATGGATCGCTTGTTCTTCCAGCAAGTCTACTTCTCTTTCGAAAAGACTCTCCAAGGCATATTTCAAGTCAAAGAAATTAGAGAAGTAATCATCTACGTTGGTCTTGTCAAAATCGACTACCAGATCTATGTCGCTTTGCTCATTAAAGCGATTGGTAAGGACAGAGCCGAAAGCAAATAGCTTTTTTACTTTATGTCGTTTACATAAAGCGATGATCGCTGGAAGATAATTGCCGGGAAAGTTCATGCCTATATATCCTTTTATTAATCTGTTCAACGCTCCAAATATAATGAAAAATCTCATTACTCTACCTATTAAGAGCAAATTCTATCAAGATATGGGTCTGGATATGTTTTGGGTGCGGTTTCTCTTTCCCGTGGTATGCGCCGTTTATTTCGTCTTACCATCGTTGAGAGTCCGTAACTTATTCCTGCTTTGTTATTGCTGACAAGTACGGTTATCACTTACTTGGCTGCTCGTGGAATCGGGCATTTTCCGGATCACTGGAAAAAACGTGCTTGCTTGGTGATGAGCTTGATTCTACGGAGCCATCTTGCGATACGGTTTATGCAGACCGTAAAGAAAGAGTTGAACTTGGCGATGATGGATACCTACTCGCCAACCTCGTGGACGAGATTTTCGACCTCACGGTCTTCAATAACGACGAGATCGCCTTCACGTGGCGGATAAATACCCCCGAACTTGTCGAGGCCTATCAAGAAGGACACCTCAAAGGCAAGCTAAAGGAGATCGCTGCGGGTATGCATGAGGAGGATAACCCGGTGATCATGGTGGCGAAGTATAAGCGATAATGAGAAAATTCTCATTATCTTTGCGCTCATATAATAATCAGAGATAGAAAATGCCATTAAATTTACAAAAGAACTTACCGGCTATCGAGCTGCTGAAGAAGGAACATATCTTCGTGATGGATTCCTTGCGTGCGTCGGAGCAGGATATCCGCCCCCTTCGGGTAGTCGTATTGAATTTGATGCCCCTTAAGATAACGACCGAGACGGACTTGGTTCGCCTCCTCAGTAATACACCCCTGCAAGTGGAACTTGATTTCATGAAGATCAAGGGACATACGCCGAAGAATACGCCCATCGAGCATATGCAGGAATTTTATAAGGATTTCGATGAGATGGCGGATGATTTCTACGACGGGATGATCGTGACGGGCGCTCCCGTGGAGCAGATGCCTTTCGAGGAAGTTAGTTATTGGGAGGAGATCACGCAGATATTCGATTGGGCCCGTACGCATGTTACCTCCACGCTCTATATCTGCTGGGCGGCGCAAGCGGGGCTATACCATTTCTATGGGGTGCCTAAATATGATTTGCCGGCCAAGATGTTCGGTGTCTTCCGTCATTCGCTCCGGGAACCGTTTGTTCCGATCTTCCGGGGGTTCGATGACGAGTTCTTCGTGCCTCATAGCCGTCATACCGAGATTCGCCGGGAGGATATCATGAAGGTGCCCGAGCTCACCTTATTGTCCGAGAGCGAGGAATCCGGCGTCTATATGGCGATGGCTCGTGGCGGACGGGAATTCTTCATCACCGGCCATTCCGAGTATTCGCCCTATACGCTGAATGATGAGTATATGCGTGATTTGGGGAAGGGATTGCCCATCAACAAGCCTCGTAATTATTACCGGAACAACGATCCGGCGCAAGGCCCGGTGGTACGTTGGCGGGGGCACGCGAACCTGCTGTTCACTAATTGGCTGAACTATTACGTATACCAAGAGACCCCGTTCCGCCGGGAAGATATCAAAAAACTAGGAAGCTTGTAAATGAGAAAAGAACCCCGTTCGATAGAACTGTTATCTCCCGCTAAGGATCTGATTTGCGGCAGGGAGGCGATTAACCATGGTGCCGATGCCGTGTATATCGGTGCCCCGAAGTTTGGAGCCCGTGCCGCCGCTGGTAATACGCTGGACGATATACGGCAGCTTTGCGATTACGCCCATCTCTATTCGGCTCGTATTTACGTGGCCTTGAACACTATCTTGAAAGAAGAGGAGCTGGCAGAGGCCGAGCAAATGATCTGGCAACTTTACGAGGCCGGGGCGGATGCCTTGATCGTTCAAGACATGGGTATCACCCAGTTGAACCTTCCGCCTATCCCCTTGCACGCCAGTACGCAAACGGATAACCGTACGCCGGAGAAGGTGAGATTCCTGCAAGAGGTAGGTTTCACGCAAGTCGTATTGGCGAGGGAGCTATCGCTGAACCAGATACGGGAGATCGCCGAGCGAACGACCGTGCCTCTGGAGGTCTTCGTACACGGGGCGCTGTGCGTAAGCTATAGCGGCCAGTGTTACCTGAGTGCCGCCTTGAGCGGACGAAGCGCCAACCGGGGGGAATGCGCCCAGTATTGCCGCCTGCCTTATAGCTTGATTGACGCGGACGGGAAGGAGATCGTATCGGGTAAGCATCTCTTATCCTTGAAGGACATGAACCGGGGCGAATACTTGGAGGAGTTGTTGGATGCCGGTGTCTCTTCCTTGAAGATCGAGGGTCGTTTGAAGGATGTATCTTACGTGAAAAACGTAACGGCTTGGTACCGGAAGAAACTGGACGCTATCTTGGCCCGTCGGCCGGAATACCGTCGTGCCTCGGCCGGGCATAGCACTTACACGTTCGAACCTGTGGCGGAGAAAAGCTTCAACCGGGGTTTCACGCCTTTCTTATGGAAGGAGCGCACGAAGGATATCACCAGCTTTGATACGCCTAAGTCCTTGGGGGAGCCGGTGGGTACGGTGAAGGAACTGAAAGGAAACTCTTTCACGATCGCCGGACTGAAACAATTGAATAATGGCGACGGGCTTACCTTCTTCAATGAGAAAGGGGAGTTGGAGGGCTTCCGGGTAAACCGTGTGGAGGCAAACCGGATCTTTACGCTGGATCGCCCGGCGATCCGTCCGAAGATGCCTTTGTACCGGAATTTCGATCAAGAGTTTGATAAACTGCTATCCAAGCCATCCGCCGAGCGGAAGCTCTCTGTCCGGATGGAATTTCAAGATAATGCCTTTGGCTTCACGTTAAGTATGACAGACGAGACAGGAGCCCGTATCATGCTTACCCAGCCGTTCGAGAAAGAACCGGCCCGGCGGGATCAGGCGGAGAATATCCGTACCCAGCTCTCTAAGTTGGGAAATACGCCTTTTGAGGCGGCGGAGGTCACCGTGGCGATGTCCGATAACTGGTTTGTCCCTTCTTCTTTATTGGCCGAGATGCGTAGGCAAGGGGTGGAGAGGCTTATCTCTACCCGGCGGATTCGTTACCGCAGGGAAGAGGCTCGTCCGGTAAAGCCGTGTGTAGGCGAGACTTTGGAAATCCCTTTCCCAGAGAAGCGTCTGACTTATTTAGGGAATGTCTCCAATAGCAAGGCTGGTGCCTTTTATAAGGCGCATGGCGTGACTGCCGTGGAAGACGCTTTCGAGTTGTCTCCCCGGAAGGATGTTCCTTTGATGTTCACGAAACATTGCCTGCGGTACAGTATGGGATGGTGCCCTACTTACCAGAAGCAGAAGTCTCCCTATAAGGAGCCTTACTTGCTGTGCTATAAGGAAACGCTCTTGCGTTTGCGCTTCGACTGCAAGAATTGCCAGATGTTGATCTATGCGGAGGAATAACCGGCTTTGTAACTACTTAATCCGATAAATAAAACAGGTATGAAACGACAAATTTTCTCGCTGTTCCTGCTCTTGCTCACGTTGGTAGCTTGTGGGGATAAGCCTTTGGACCCGAATAAACCCGTATATGTGAAAATCAAGACGACGATGGGAGACGTCACCGTCCTGCTATACGACGATACGCCTCTTCACCGGGATAACTTCATCAAGCTTTGCCAGTCGAACGAGTATGAGGGTATGCTTTTCCACCGTGTTATCAAGGAGTTTGTCGTGCAAGGTGGTGATCCGGAGAGTAAGGCGCATGAGCCGGGTGCCTTGTATGGGGATGGCGATGGTGGTTATACCGTTCCCGCCGAGATATTACCCAATCATTTTAATAAGAAAGGCGCTTTGATCGACGCGAAAGAGATCGATGCCGTGAATCCGGAACGTGCCTCCGCCGGTACGCAGTTCTGTTTTGTGCAAGGGAAAGTCTTGGACGACAAGGAGCTTGCGGAGAAAGAGGCTCGTATCAATGAGATCCGCCGCAACTGGTTGTACTATAAATTCCGGGATGAGCTGAAAAAGCAAGATCCTTCCTTGGCCGCCGATTCCTTGGAGAATGAGTTACATGCCCGTGCGTCCATCTTGGTAGAAGATACGTTGGCGGTATTAGGCCCGGTAGTGATCCCGGCCGAACGGCGTGAGATTTATAAGACGATCGGTGGCGTTCCGCATCTGGATGGCTCGGTAACGATCTTTGGCGAGGTAGTGGAAGGCTTCGATATCGTAGAGAAGATCTCCGTGGTAAAGACGGATAAGAACGATCGTCCTTTACACGACGTGATGATTAAATCGACGAAGGTTTTCCAGAAATAATAACAATGCCCATTGTAAGCTCCTTATAATGGGCATCGTAAGGTCTTTACAATGGGCATCGTAAACACTTTAGAATGGGCATTGTTAAAACCATCGGATAGCTCTTGTTATACGAGGCTGATCGCTAGCTTGTTATACTAAAAGTTTCATCGATCATATTTGGCTCTCGAGCCATTCCAGATACTTCTTTACTCCCTCCGTATCTTCCGCCTCGGGGCTCCAAGGCGCTAGGTTCTCCGGTGCTAGCGGTGCGAACGGCCCTTGCTTTATCTCATAAATAACCGATCCGGATTCCAGTACCAGAAGCCCGTGCCATGTTCCGGCCTTGATCTCCGCTCCATAAGCGCCTTCCTTTGGATTCAGTATCGTTTTCTCCGTGATATTCCCTTCCTCGTCAAACAAGAATACCGCTACCTTCCCACGTAGCAACAAGAAGATCTCGTCTTTCGCCGGATTTAAATGCCGGTGCGGACGCAAATACGTACCGGGCTCCATGGCATTCAGTAACCGATTGATCGGATCATCCAATCTCTCATGGAAATTATAGTTCATTCGCAGGCGGGGAGACTGCAAGGCTTTGGCCTGGGTCTCGTCGAGTAATTGTTCGTTGATTATCTTCATCTCTGTATCTTATTGTATTTCTGAGCCACGAATATACGAAATATTTATTGGTCAATGCTTGATATTCCTTATCTTTGCGCCTTGATGATACATATTCTTGAGTCTGAAAATTAAATATTTATGTTATTTAATTCCATAGAGTTCCTTATATTCCTGCCATTGATTTTCTTTGGTTACTGGTTTGTTTTCAAGTCTTTGCGGTGGCAAAATCTATTTGTGGTAGCTGTTAGTTACCTGTTCTACGGATGGTGGGACTGGCGCTTTTTGCTGCTGATCCTGTTTACGTCGTTATGCAGTTACTTGAGTGGAGTCTATTTGGAGAAATGCGCTGGCAACCGGTCGGTCCAAAAGTGGATAAGTGCCGGCAATATTTTACTGAACCTTTCGATCTTGGGTGTGTTTAAGTACTTTGATTTTTTTACCGAGAATTTGGTAAATGTCCTTCACCTATTGGGCTGGGATGCCGATTACGTGACGTTGAATATCTTGCTCCCTGTCGGGATCAGCTTTTATACGTTTCAGGCTTTGAGCTATACGATTGATGTTTACCAAGGTAAAATCAAGGCGACTCATGATATCGTGGCATTCTTCGCTTATATCAGTTTCTTCCCCCAATTAGTGGCGGGCCCGATAGAACGGGCTACCCATTTGTTGCCTCAGTTTCTCCGGCCTCGTAATTTCGATTGTGATCTGGCGTTGGATGGTATACGCCAGATGCTTTGGGGATTTTTCAAGAAAGTGGTGGTTGCCGATAACTGCGCTTTGTTCGTGAACGGTGTGTTTGAGAATTACCAGACGTTGGATGGGAGTACCTTGTTTCTGGGGGCTTTCTTCTTTACGATACAGATTTACGGTGATTTTTCCGGATACTCGGATATAGCGATCGGCTGTGCCCGGTTATTTGGCATAGACCTTATGCAGAACTTTAAGTATCCTTATTTCTCCCGGGATATAGCGGAGTTTTGGCGGCGTTGGCATATATCGTTGACGACTTGGTTCCGGGATTATATCTATATACCGCTAGGGGGGAGCCGGGCCGGAAAATGGAAGAGCTTCCGGAATACCCTTGTTATTTTCTTGGTAAGTGGATTCTGGCATGGGGCTAACTGGACGTTTGTGGCATGGGGAGCGTATCATGCGTTGTTGTTTCTGCCATTGCTATTGTTGGGTCAAAATAGGAGGTATAGAGATTCCGTGGCGGAAAACAGTTTCCTTCCCTCTGTGAAGGAATTGACACAGATGGGAGTTACGTTTCTACTGGTCTTATTGGGATGGATTCTGTTCCGGTCGGAAGATATATCTCAAGCGGCTGTGTACCTCGAGCGGATGTTCAATGCCTCATTATTCTCGGCTCCTCAACTTGTGGGCTTGGGATTCGGGCAACTCCTGCTGAAGAAATGTTTCTTTTTCACGGCTCTTATGTTCGTCGTGGAATGGATCGGCCGAAAACAGGCGCATGGGTTGATGATAGAGGACCTGAGCCTTCCGGTTCGGTATGTTATCTATACGGTATTGCTGATTATCATCTATGGTTTCGACGCCAGTAATCCACAAGGTTTCATTTATTTTCAATTCTGATAAGTATGAGAAGGTTCTTTATAGCTATATTCCGGTATTTAGGGGTGGTAGGATGTTTAGGGTTGCTTAGTTGTCTGTTGATCCGCTCCTATTTTCATATAAGCGTACCCAGCCTCAAGAGTGATCCGGAAGTAGAGGTATTGATTTTGGGAGATTCCCATCCTTTACATTCGATATCCGCCGATATGCTGGGGAAATCGAGGAATGACGCTAAATCCAGTGAGAATTATTTCAATACCTATATCGATTTATGCTTGAAAGCGCCTTACCTTCCCCATTTGAAAACCGTGATATTGGGGTTTGGTTATCACACGTTTACCGTGGCCGATGATTCCTATCAGGATGAGTTTCCTGCCTATATGTCTATTTATCCCCATCTGAAGGAGCGGGAGGATTTGCGACCCTTGGTACAGGAGGCTGTTTCGCCGGTAACCCGTAAGGAGGTCATGTATTCATATGAGTTTGGCGTTCCGTTCAAGAATTGCGTAGCTGAGATTAAAAGGAATGTGATCGAGCGTATTTTCACAGGGGCGACCGGGGGAACACTAGACGTTATTATCGATCGTCATTACTATGATGATAAGGGTGCTTATTTATTGCCATCCTCATTTCAACAAGAGATGTTGGGGCGAATCGTAGAGGAATGTAAGAAGCGGGATCTGTCTCTTATTTTGTACAATGCCCCTGTTTCCACGGAATATATGGAACGGGTTCCTCCGAGTTATCGAGAATTGACGGATTCTTTGGCTCGGGAATACGTGGATGATAAAACGGTCTTTTATTTAAATTATACGGCTGTATCGCTACCTGATTCTTGCTATAGGGACGCTGATCATTTGAATGAAATCGGTATCCATAGATTTACCCCGTTGTTAAAAGATACCTTGACTTGTTTGGGGGTAATTTCGGAATAGTTTTCGTATATTTGTAGAATAAACGATCGAATTAAATATACCACATGAAAGGAAACCCGCTTTATATCCTGCTTTGGCTATCCCTTATTCTTTGCTTTGCCTGTTCGCCCGGTAAAAAAGAAAAGAAATATGTCATCGGTGTATCTCAATGCTCGATGACGGATATTTGGCGTCAATCCATGATACGTGATATGGAAGTAGAGGCTTTAAATCATCCGGAGATCGAGCTGGTCGTAATGGATGCTAGTCAGGATAATGATACTCAGATCAGCCAGATAAAAGGTTTTATCAAGAAAAAGGTGGATTTGCTGATTATATCGTCGAATGAGACCGAGCCTGTTACGCCTGTCGCTGTTGAGGCGTACAGGGCTGGTATTCCCACTATCATATTGGACCGGAAAATTAATAGCGATGAATATACGACGTATATTGGAGCGGATAATTACGAGATCGGTCGCTCGATCGGAATGTACGTCAGCTCCTTGATCAAGAAGGAGACAACGATTTTAGAGATATGGGGGCGGAGAGGCTCTTCCTCCGCTACAGAAAGACATCAAGGTTTTGTCGATGCGATGTCTATTGATCCGAATGTGAAGATCCGGGAGTTGGATGGGTATTGGTACAGGAAGAATGCCTATGAGGAAGTCTTGAAGCTGGATTCCATAGAGGATGTCGATATCGTTTTCGCTCATAATGATATGATGGCCTTAGGGGCCCGTGAGGCGATTGAGGAGCGAGATTCGTCGCTGGTGGGGCACGTGGAATTTATAGGCGTGGATGGACTCTTGGGAGGAGGCTTGGGCGTGGAGGCGGTTGCGCAGGGTAAGTTGGATGCCTCTTTTTATTATCCGACAGGTGGTGGGGTGGCTATTAAGGTAGCTTGGCAGATCTTAAGCGGACAAGCTTATACGAAAAAGTATGCGTTAAGCACCGCTATGATCGATAAGACCAACGCCGGTACCCTTTATTTACAATCAGACCGGTTGGCAGAATATCAACGCCAGATCGAGAAACAGCGTGCGAATTTGTCGCAATTGCTCTCGAAATATAACTTTCTTTATAGTTCCTTGATTATTATCTTGATATTGGCGCTTTTATTGGGTGGTTCTGCTATTTACATGGTTTATATTAATCGTAAAGTGCGCCAGAATAATCTTTTGTTGAATGAGAGAAATCGTTTGGTACAACAACAGAAAGAGGAACTCTCGGTAGCAAACCAGCGCATCGAGCAAGTCACGACACAGAAATTGCAGTTCTTTACGAATGTATCTCACGAGATAAAGACTCCTTTAACCTTGATTCTCGGGCCTCTGAACAAGATGGCGCAAGATGCCCCGGCAGGCGCTTTCGCGGATGATATCCGCATCGTTAAGAAGAATGCGGAACGCTTGAAACGTGTGATCGACCAATTGCTGGATTTCCGGAAGATAGAGAATAATAAGATGGGATTGCGGGTTATTAAGATGGATTTGGTCTTTTTAATCCAAGAGGTGAAATCTTATTTTAATAATCTGGCCCAGAGTAAGCGAATTGATTATACCTTCCTGCATGAAATGGATTCTCTTTTTGTTTGGGTGGATACGGACAAGATGGAGAAGATATTAACGAACTTGCTCTCGAACGCCTTTAAGTTTACCCCGGAGCAGGGGAAGATTACGATTCGTTTGCGGGAGGAGGAGACGGAGGTTGTCTTATCGGTGGAAGATAATGGAGAGGGTATTCCCCCGGAAAACCTAGCCTCCGTATTCGAGCGCTTTTTTACAAGCGGGCAAAGCTATGCTCCGGGAACGGGTATCGGACTGCATTTGACACGGGAATTTGTCCTTATGCATAAAGGCTCGATCCACGTGGAAAGCGAGCAAGGCGAACGGACAGTGTTTACCGTTCAGATCCCGAAAGGTAAATCTCATTTTGATGAATCTTGTGTCTTTCTGTCGAATGCGACGGAATCGTCCTCTGGTGTAGCGCATTTGGATATATCCCAAGTTCAAGAAACGTTGAATAAGAAATATGATTATACGATCTTGATCGTTGAGGATGATTGGGATATTCGCGCTTATTTACAGCATGAGTTGTCCGGGAATTTTAATGTACTTGTAGCGGAGAATGGTGCCAAGGCCTTGGATATTCTATTGAAGGAAAATGTATCACTGGTCGTCAGTGACGTGATGATGCCGGAGATGAATGGCTTCGAGCTTTGCCGCCGGGTTAAGTCGGATATGGCCCTCAGTCATATCCCGGTAATCTTGCTTACGGCTCTTTCGGATGACAGTCAACGCTTGTATGGATTTGAGGGGGGAGCGGATGAGTATATCCAGAAACCGTTCAATATCGAGATCGTGAAATTACGTATCATTAAGTTGTTGGAAGAACGTAATCGTTTGCGGGAGGTTTTCTTGAAAGAGTCTCAATCGCCTGCGGGACTTTCCATCGAGACAAAAGGGAAGGTGGAGAGTCTGGATGATTTGTTTATGCGTAAGTTTATCGCTTTAATAGAGGAGAATTATAGCGATCCCGATTTCAGTATAGAGAAAGGCAGTGAGAAACTGGGCCTGTCTCGTGTGCATTTATATCGAAAGGTGAAGGAGTTGTCCGGGATTACCCCTACGGACTTTTTGCGTAACTATCGTTTGAAAAAGGCATCCGCCCTATTGAAGCAGCGATCCGGAACGATTAGCGAGGTTGCTTATGCCACGGGATTCGGCTCGCCGGCCTATTTCTCCAAATGCTTTAAGGCGGTTTATAATATAACGCCAACCGAGTTTATAGAGTCTTTGTAAGGATGCTGCTAGTACAGATGTTACATGCGGGTAACGTCTGTTATTGTCCCTTGGAAATAAATCTTTTATGTAACTTGTGTGATTTATCTTGTAGCTATAGTTATCGTTGTATTTATAACGATGATATACTTTTGCGGTGTCGATAAGTACGAAAGTTGTTTTTAATAGAAAGACCATGGAACAGGTGACTGAATCAAGACGTAAACCAATTGTCGTTGGGATTGGAGAATTATTATGGGATATGCTTCCTTCCGGGAAAAAGGCTGGGGGTGCCCCGATTAATTTTGTCTATCATGCGTCTTGCCTAGGTGCTGAGGGATATGCTATCAGCGCTGTCGGAGATGATGAGTTGGGTAAAGAGATCGTTGATGAGTTGGATAAGAATCATATCCAGCATTTGATCGAGAAAGTGCCTTACCCGACGGGAACCGTTCAGGTAGAGTTACGAGAAGGTATCCCTACTTATACGATTCATGAGCGAGTGGCTTGGGATCATATATCGCCTACATCCGATGCGATTGATTTGGCGGAGAAAGCGGACGCTATTTGTTTCGGTACATTAGCCCAGCGTTCCCGTCAGTCCCGGGAGACAATACAAGCGATCTCGTCGTTTGCGCCGAAAGACGCTTATCGTTTGCTGGATATCAATCTTCGCCAGCGATACTATGATAAGGAGTTGATCGAGGAGTCTTTGTACTTAGCGAATGTGCTGAAGGTAAATGATGAGGAGTTCGATGTACTTCGGGATTTGTTCGGTTTAGAGGGAACCGAGAGGGATATCGCTTTATGGTTTATTGAGAAGTATGACCTTCGGATATTTGCCTTGACTGCGGGGAGTTCCCATAGTACTATTTATACGAGGGAGGAGACTTCTACTTTGCCAACGCCGGAGGTCACGGTGGCGGATACGGTCGGGGCGGGGGATGCTTTTTCGGGGGCTCTAATCATCTCGCTCTTAAAGGGGAAGTCCTTAAGCGAGGCCCATCATTTCGCTGTAAAGACAGCGGCTTTCGTTTGTACGAAAGAAGGTGCGTGGCCTGTTTATGAAGAGTAATTCGTTTATATCATATGTGTTTAGATGTTTTGAGTTTATACAATTTCGAATAGGTATTACGTTTTTAAGGTAAAAAGGTTGTTAGGATATAAGAAGAGAAAGGCAAAAAGAAAAAGATGGTTTTTGTTTTAGGTTAAGTTAGATTAGATTGGTGAAAAGTGGCTCGGCTGTTGAAGTCGGGCTATTTTTATGTCCTTATGTTTCCTTCAAATAGAATGGTCTCGATAACCTGCAAGATTCTTCTTACAGGCTAACGAGACCTTCCGCTTTTATCTTTTCTGATAGCTTACAATTAATAAGCTCTCTCCAATAACCAAGCGTCTTGGAAGTTAGGAGCGTATTTCGCCTTGATGGCATCACGGCTATCGGCGGCGTCCGCTTTATTGTCGAAACTAGCGACGATCACACGCAACATACCTTGCTCGTTCTCGCCCAACACTGCGTTATAGCCATCATTCTGCATACGTTCTTTTAATGCGTAAGCGTTTGTCTTATTCTTGAAACTACCGACAACAACGCTATAACGTTTCAGACGGCTAGCGTCCTCGCCTTGAGCGGCGTTGATTTTTTCCGTACGAGTGGTAGCCGTAGAGGTTCTGGGTTTTGAGACAGGAGCGACCTCAACAACTTCTTCCTCTTGTTCTACAACCTCAACAGGAGCCGTCGACTCTTTTTCTTTGGCCTGTTCGTAAGCAGCCTTGTACGCGCTCTGTTTAGGTTTACATGAGCCGAGTGCTAATACCATACATACAGCGGCTCCAAATAACCAAATCTTATTCATACTGTTCAGTTCTTATAATTAGTAACGCGAAGATATAAATTATATTTAGTACTTTCGCACTCAAATTGTAATATATTATAACGGCATGAATAAATCTATCGGAACAATGATTATGGCAACATCTCTACTGTTAGGTGCTTGCAATCCGGCTACGGATGTGAACGTGAAGGAGACCGGTGATAAGAACCTTATCGGGAAGTCGGACATCCGGATCAAAGACGGTCGCATGACCCCGGAAGCTTTGTGGGCCATGGGACGTATCGGCGGTATGAACGTATCTCCGGACGGGAAAAAAGTGGTGTATACGGTGGCGTATTATAGCGTACCGGAAAACAAGAGCAACCGTGAGGTCTTCGTGATGAACGCTGACGGATCGGATAATAAGCAAATCACGAAAACCGGATTCGCTGAGAACGAGGCCGTATGGATCAAAGGAGGAACCAAGATCGCTTTCTTATGTAACGAGAGTGGTAGCAGCCAGCTTTGGGAAATGAATCCGGATGGGACGGACCGTAAGCGACTTTCCGATTATGGTAAGGATATCGAGGGTTTCGCTTTCTCTCCCGATGAGAAAAAGGTCTTGTTTATCTCGCAAGTGAAAACCGTGAATAGTACCGCTGATAAATATCCGGATTTGGATAAGGCGACAGGTGTTATCATTACGGATTTAATGTACAAGCATTGGGATGAGTGGGTGACTACCGCTCCGCATCCTTTTGTCGCCGATTTCGATGGCAAATCGATCAGCAATCCTGTGGATGTAATGGAGGGCGAGTTGTTTGAGAGCCCGATGAAGCCGTTTGGCGGTATCGAGCAATTGGCTTGGAACACTACCTCGGACAAGATTGCCTATACCAGCCGCAAAAAGACGGGTAAAGAATATGCGATCTCTACGAATTCGGATATTTATGTATATGATCTGAATACGAAGCAAACGACCAATATAACGGAAGAGAACAAGGGATATGATACGAATCCCACCTATTCTCCGGACGGAAAGAGTATCGCTTGGCTAAGTATGGAACGTGATGGTTACGAGGCGGATCAAAATCGCTTGATGGTAATGAATCTGGAGACGGGTGAGAAAACATTCGTAAGCAAGGATTTTGACTCCAACGTGGATTCTTATTGCTGGAGCGCTGATTGCAAGCGTATCTATTTCACGGGCGTTTGGCATGGCGAGTCGCAGGTTTATCAGATAGACTTGGCGAATGGCAATAAGATTACCCTGCTGACCGAAGGTATGTACGATTACGCCTCTGTCGCTCTTCTGGGCGATAAGCTGATCGCTCAACGTCATTCCATGAGCATGGGAGACGAGATCTATTCGATCGATTTGACAGGGGATCATACGGTAACTCAACTTACGTTTGAAAACAAACATATTTACGACCAGCTTACGATGGGTAAGGTAGAGGAACGTTGGATGAAGACGACGGATGGCAAGCAGATGCTAACGTGGGTTATCTATCCGCCTCAGTTCGATCCGAATAAGAAGTATCCTACCTTGTTGTTCTGTGAGGGTGGCCCGCAAAGCCCTGTGAGCCAGTTCTGGTCTTACCGTTGGAATTTCCAGATCATGGCGGCTAATGACTATATTATCGTGGCACCGAACCGTCGGGGTCTTCCCGGATTTGGCTTGGAATGGAATGAGGCTGTCAGCGGCGATTATGGCGGACAATGCATGAAAGACTATTTCACCGCTATTGACGAGGTAGCCAAGGAACCGTATGTAAATAAGGATCGCTTGGGTTGTGTAGGCGCCAGCTTCGGTGGATTCTCCGTATATTGGTTGGCAGGTCATCATGATAAACGTTTCAAGGCGTTTATCGCCCACGATGGTATCTTTAATATGGAAATGCAGTATCTGGAAACGGAAGAGATGTGGTTCGCCAATTGGGATATGGGTGGAGCGTACTGGGAAAAGCAAAACGCTACGGCTCAGCGTACATTCGCGAACTCCCCGCATAAGTTCGTGGACAAATGGGATACGCCTATCCTTTGTATCCATGGAGAGAAGGATTACCGGATCTTGGCTAATCAAGGAATGGCAGCGTTTAACGCCGCGGTTCTTCGGGGGGTACCGGCCGAGTTGCTGATTTATCCGGATGAGAACCATTGGGTATTGAAGCCCCAGAATGGCGTTCTATGGCAACGCACATTCTTTGAGTGGTTGGATATGTGGTTGAAGAAATAAAATTTGAAGGCCGTCCCCAAAGTATATAGCTTTGATGGACGGCCTTCTTTTCTCAACGCAATAACAAACTAAGCGATAGTAATATCCTTATCCAAATAAATATCTTGAATTGAATGAAGTAACTCCACGCCGTCTTTCATCGGACGTTGGAACGCCTTTCTTCCGCTAATCAGCCCCATGCCACCCGCACGTTTGTTTATGACAGCGGTGACGACAGCGTCTTTAAGATCTGAGGCGCCATGAGATTCCCCACCGGAGTTGATAAGCCCGACACGTCCCATATAATTATTAGCAACTTGGTAACGGCAGAGGTCGATCGGATGTTCTGTCGTTAACTCTGTGTACATCTTTTGATCGATCTTCCCGAAATTGATAGCGGTGAAACCTCCGTTGTTCTCCGGTAGCTTCTGCTTGATGATATCGGCCTTGATCGTGACGCCAAGGTGATTAGCCTGTCCGGTCAAATCGGCTGCCGCGGAATAGTCGATGCCATCCTTTTTAAAAGAGCTGTTTCGTAAATAGCACCATAATACGGTCGCCATACCTAGTTCATGGGCATACTCGAATGCGTCGGCAATCTCGACTAGCTGACGTCGGCTTTGCTCTGATCCGAAATAGATCGTGGCCCCTACAGCTACGGCGCCCATATTCCATGCTTCCTTCACCGTGCCGAATAAGATTTGATTGTAAGAATTCGGATAAGTAAGAAGCTCATTATGATTTAGTTTTACCAAGAATGGAATCTTATGGGCATATTTTCGTGCGACTGACCCTAGTATGCCGAACGTAGAAGCGACTGCGTTGCAACCACCCTCGATCGCTAATTTTACGATATTCTCCGGATCGAAATAAATGGGGTTTGGAGCGAAGGAAGACCCTGCGGTATGCTCGATATCTTGATCTACCGGGAGGATAGAAACATATCCGGTGTTAGCTAATCTTCCGTGCCCCAACAAGGTTTGCAGACTATTGAGAGTCTGTATGTTTCTATCTGAATTGACCCACACATCGTCCACGCAAGTGGGTGATGGAAGATGAAGCAGCGATTTATCAATAGTCTTACATACGTGATTTAAATAATAATCACTTTTGTCTCCTAATAAACTAATAATCTTAGATGTATCCATATAAATAAATATTTACTTAGTAAACAATCACTGTCAAAAATAAGTTCCATAGTTTTTATCGATTAACACATAGAATTAATCTATCGATGAATTATGGTAGTATCGGATAGTTTAGTTAATTTTGTGCCATACAACCAATAAAAATTTTGCGATATATGAAAAAGAAATGGATTTGCACAGTATGTGGTTATGTACACGAAGGTGATGAGGCTCCTGAGTTCTGCCCTCAATGTAAACAACCGAAAAGCAAATTTAAGGAATTAGTAGAGACAGAAGGTGCGTTGCAGTTCGTTGACGAACATGTACTAGGTGTTGCTAAAGGTGTAGACCCAGTGATTTTGGAAGGTCTGAACGCTCACTTTATGGGAGAATGTACCGAAGTTGGTATGTATTTGGCCATGAGCCGTCAAGCAGACCGTGAGGGTTATCCTGAGGTAGCTGAGGCATTCAAGCGTTACGCTTGGGAAGAGGCTGAGCACGCTGCTAAGTTTGCGGAGCTTCTTGGTGACGTTGTTTGGGATACGAAGACTAACTTGAAAAAGCGTATGGAAGCTGAGGCTGGCGCATGCGAGGACAAGAAACGTATCGCTACATTGGCTAAACAACAGAATTTGGATGCGATCCATGATACCGTACATGAGATGTGCAAAGACGAGGCACGTCATGGCAAAGGATTTGAAGGTTTATATAATCGTTATTTCAAGTAATTTAGAGGTATTAGTTATATGTTTTAAAGAGGGGCGTTCTGTGAAGAATGCCCTTTTTTGTATTTGATAAAGTAATTTTAGCCTTTCAAGAGAATAACGATACTATATTTTATGTACTTTTGTACACGTCAACCACAAGGAAAGATGCCGGAGTGGTCGAACGGGCCGCACTCGAAATGCGGTGAGCGGGTAACCGCTCCCTGGGTTCGAATCCCAGTCTTTCCGCTTGATAACTATAACTTATTCACGCAGAATACTAAATGAAGCATATCGATATTGCGATAATGTTTTATGAAATTTGCGATTTCCCTCATATCGTTTCTTAGTGCTACTTTTTGAGAGGGGATATTTGTGTCCCGTATGATGGAGTATACTTTGTCGAAGTTAAGGATATTGAAGGCGTATTCCTTACAAGCTATGGCGGCTTCGGTAGCATAACCTTTATGCCAGTATTCCGCCCTAAGCAAATAACCGATCTCCGGAACCTGTTGACCATTGAATTCTTGATAGGTGAGACCACATTGACCGATAAGCTCTCCGCTGTCTTTCTCTATCATCCCCCATAAACCAAAACCATCGTTTTGATACCTCCTTAATTGCTTATCAAGCCATTCTTGTACCTCTTTTTTACTGAACGCTCCCTCGTAAGCGTACATTACAATCGGATCTTGTAAAAGCTTACAGATATTATTAAAATCATCTTGTTTTAATTCCCTTAATAGGAGTCGCTTTGTCTCTAATATCATCTCTTTCATACGATATTTCTTTTTGTCTTCTCAAATTGTTGGATGACTAGTTAGAATATATCGCTCAAGGAATACCGGAGTTGATCCATCATCAACGGCACTTCCGCCTCCTCGATTCCCGCTACAAGAAGATCGGGAATATCTTGATTGAACTGCTCTTGGAACTTCGAGAAATCACCGGACTCTTTCTCCACGGCTTTTTTATAAAAAGCAAGCGCTCCCTTGATATTCTGTAATGCCCATTCCGTATGTCCCGCATTCAAGAAATCTTGGGTGTTGGGTTGATTATCCATGATCTTTTTGTAATAATTACGGGCCTGATCGTATTTACCGGTCAAGAAAGAACACCAAGCTATTGGACGCCAAGCCTTCGTACTTTTATTGTCCAGATAATCTACCTTGAAATAATATTTCAGCGCCTCATTATAATTCTTGAGTTCAAGATGGCAGTGGCCGATACATATTTGGATCGATAAATCATCCGGATTGAAAGCCTCGTAACGATGATAGTATTTCAACGCTTCTTCCGGTTGCTTTAAGGTACGGTAACAACCGGCGATCCGGCGAATAACCCATTTACTGTCTGGATTGATAAGATCCGCATGTAAATAAGCCTCCAAGGCGCCTTGTATATCGCCATTCATTTGTTTGCAGTAACCGATTTTCTGGAATAAGATATCACTTTCTTGATTTGCGTCGGATAAGCGATTGTAGATCGTGAGTGCGTCAAGGAAGTAATTCTTCCGGAGATAATACTCCGCTATAGTTGTCAAACTTTCCTCATCACTGACGTAAGGCTGCAAAATTGGCAGGTTATGAAAGTCTAGCGCAGATGTAAATATGTCATCAAAATCCAGATGTCCCGGATAAAGTTTGAAGAAACGATACAAGTCCTGTATGTACTGTCCGGATATGATTTCCAGTTTTCCCCGTTTACTGATTAATTCCTCCTTTGTTTGCTGAATCATCTCGGAGGCTTGACTACCAAACTGTCCCATCATCATTTGACGGGCTTGATCCGGCAATTGCATCATACTGAAATATAAGGAATATTTATCGGAATTACACATGAATGCCGCAAGAGTCATGGAATCTAGCATATCCTTTTCCGTTTGATTCTTGCTCAACTGATTGCCAAAAGCGGAATGCTCGGTCGTGAATGGCATGAACCAGTTACCCAGTTCCCGGAAAAAGGGGAAATGCTTTAGATGCACGAAAGTAGAGTGCATTACGTCCGCGCCTTCTTGTTGCAGTTCGCTGAACTCCTCCATTTTCTTCCCTAAGGAACTGTTCGATAACATATTCTGCCACTCCGGATTCATCTCGTTTCCGAGAAGTTCCGGATTGATATCCTTTAAGTTTATCTTTTGACTGATTTTAGGGCCTAGCTTGATCATCTCCGGAATGATCTCGTCTTGTAGCTTACGGGTGATCTTCTCTGTCTCACGGGCTAGGATAAAACGAAGGGTAATCGTGCGGATCGCTTTCGTGAAATTAGGAAATCCCTCGGATAAAGCCGCTAGTCGATCCGCTATCTGCGGATATAACGCCGTACGTTTCCTATAGGTATAGAGCGTCAAGAGAATCCCGATCAACGCGCGGTAACGAATCTCATCTTCTTGGAGATTGGCCGCATCGAATAATAATAGCAGTTTCTCCTTATCGAAAGCGGCTTGCAATCCCAACATTAATGCCGATACGATTTGGCTACCGATGATAAAAGGCAACTCTTGGTCATTCAATAGGTTCCTGATGGAGGCTATTTCTTCCTTATTGAGAGGATTCGAGGTCCAGATCTTATTGAATAATAGGATCGTGGCGGATTCGATTTGCTGCTGCTCCGTGATGGTTCCGGTCGGAGTCTCTATCTTCACCAGAGAGGCGTTTCTCAAGACCTTGTGGAGCTGGTCATAGTTGGTAAGCTCCTTTTGCATCATTCGCCTACGGCTATAATAGGAGAGAGGCGAATCTACCGATAAGGCCTTGTGCTTCACTATATCCGCGAACTCATAGCTGGATGCGATCAAGTTGTTGTATATCTGGTCTTGCATCGGATCTTTAGCCCCCTCGATCCGGTATCGCAACATATATTTATAAGTATCTTGTAGCTCGTTCAACCTGTCTTGGAATGAGTACTCACGTATTCCCGCTATTAGACTTTGGAGAAAATCGAACGCGTTCTTTAGCTCCTTTTCGTCTAATGAACCGATAATTCGGTTGTATGCTTTATTTATTTCTTGTATTGTCATATACTATTAACAACAAATGGTATGCCAAAAGTATAGTATTTAGGCTAAATTTCCTATCTTCGCGTACCTAAAAATAAATTTAGCAGATGAAGAATATCCGCAATTTCTGTATTATTGCTCATATTGACCATGGGAAAAGTACCTTGGCAGACCGTTTGCTTGAGTATACCAAGACAGTAGAAGGTAAAGACATGCAAGCTCAAGTCCTTGACGACATGGATTTAGAGCGTGAGCGTGGTATTACGATCAAGAGCCATGCGATCCAGATGAAGTATAATTATAAGGGTGAAGAATATATACTGAACCTGATCGATACTCCGGGGCACGTGGACTTCTCGTATGAGGTTTCCCGTTCTATCGCCGCCTGCGAGGGTGCGTTGCTGATCGTGGATGCGGCCCAAGGTATTCAGGCGCAAACCATCTCTAACCTGTATATGGCGATAGAGAATGACTTAGAGATTATTCCGGTGATGAACAAGATCGACCTGCCTAGCGCCATGCCGGAGGAGGTAGAGGACCAGATCGTGGAACTGTTGGGCTGCCCTCGTGAGGATATCTTACGGGCGAGCGGAAAGACAGGTGAGGGAGTGACTGAGATCTTGAATACGATCGTGGAGAAGGTCCCGGCCCCGAAAGGTGATCCGGAGGCCCCGTTGCAGTGTCTGATTTTTGACTCCGTTTTTAATCCGTTCCGTGGTATTATCGCTTACTTCAAGGTGGTAAACGGCGTGATCCGTAAAGGTGACCATGTGAAGTTTATCGCTACAGGAAAAGAGTATGACGCCGACGAGGTAGGTATATTGAAATTAGATATGTGCCCCCGTGAGGAGATCCGGACGGGAGACGTAGGATATATCATTTCCGGTATCAAGACGTCCCGGGAGGTGCGTGTCGGTGATACGATCACTCATGTGTCTCGCCCGGCTAAAGACGCGATCGCCGGTTTTGAGGAGGTGAAGCCGATGGTCTTCGCCGGTGTCTATCCAATTGATAGCGAGGATTTCGAGAACCTTCGTGCGTCATTGGAGAAATTGCAGTTGAACGACGCTTCCTTGACTTTCCAGCCGGAGAGTTCCGCCGCGTTGGGTTTTGGGTTCCGTTGCGGTTTCTTGGGCTTGTTGCATATGGAGATTGTTCAGGAGCGTTTGGATCGTGAGTTCAATATGGATGTGATAACTACTGTACCGAACGTTTCTTATATCGTGCATACAAAGAAAGGGGAGGAGATCGAGGTACATAATCCGGGAGGCTTGCCGGACCCGACTTTGATTGATCATATCGACGAGCCGTTTATCCGTGCTTCCGTGATCACGAACACTACCTATATCGGCCCGATCATGACACTCTGTCTGGGTAAGCGTGGCGTCCTGCTTAAGCAAGAATATATTTCAGGTGATCGTGTCGAGATTCATTATGACTTGCCGTTGGGCGAGATCGTAATCGACTTTTATGATAAGTTGAAGAGTATTTCAAAAGGGTACGCTTCTTTCGATTACCATTTACATGATTTCCGTCCCAGTAAGTTGGCTAAATTAGATATCCTGTTGAACGGTGAGCCGGTAGACGCTTTGTCTACATTGACGCACGTGGATAATAGCGTTACTTTCGGACGTCGTATGTGCGAGAAACTGAAAGAGTTGATCCCCCGCCAGCAATTCGATATCGCTATCCAAGCGGCGATAGGCGCTAAGATTATCGCTCGTGAGACAATTAAGGCTGTCCGTAAAGACGTGACGGCGAAATGTTATGGAGGCGATATCTCCCGTAAGCGTAAATTGCTGGAAAAACAGAAAGAGGGAAAGAAACGAATGAAGCAGATCGGTACGGTAGAAGTTCCGCAAAAAGCGTTCTTGGCCGTATTGAAGCTGGATTAGAAAGTCAATGGAATCCGTTCGCTAACTCAATGGATTTATAAAGAAAAGTCAATGGATTCTGTAACGGATTCCATTGACTTTTTTTATATAAATGGGTCACTTCTCGTTCACGAGCCGTATCCCGCCATCTTCCAGCGTGATAAGATGTTGCTTATAGAGTGCCCCGATCGCTTGTTTGAAAGCTTTCTTGCTACAGCGGAATAAGGAATAGATCACGTCCGGATCGCTCTTGTCGTGTACCGGGATGTATCCCCCTTGTGTTTTCATCGCTTCCAGAATGACGCCGGCGATCCCCTCTACCTTTTGGTAGCCTTGCGGCGTTAGGCTTACGTCTATCTTATCATCCTCACGTACCTCTTTTATATAGCCTTTCAGATGCTCACCTTTCTCAAGACGCTGGAATACCTCATTATAATAGATCAATCCCCAATGCTGGTTATTGATGATCACCTTATAGCCAAGATCCGTCTCATCGGCTACCAATAACTGAACCTCTTGATTCTGCTCGTAATCGATAGGGGTATTGTTCAAGAACTTCTCGATACGTGCGGATGCCATGATACGTCCTGTCACATGATCCAACCGGACGTAGACTAAGTACCATTTTCCCTCTCTCATCGGCATTTTCTGCTCCTTGAAAGGAACGAGCAAATCTTTCATGATACCCCATTCCAGAAATGCGCCGGCATTATTCACGTCTTTTACCTCCATGAACTGGAACTCCCCGACCGTTGCCAGAGGACGTGCGGTAGTAGCGATCAACCTCCCTTCATTATCATGATAAATAAACACCTCGACCTCATCCCCGGGTTTCACGTTTTTAGGTACGTAACGAGTCGGCAACAAGATCTCCACCCCGTTACCTCCATCCAGATAAATCCCGAAGTCAAGGTCTTTCACTATTTTCAGCGTGTTGTATTTTCCTATCTCAACCATATGTTTTTGTTTTGTCACAAACTTACGCAATAATCATGAAAAAGCGGTAAAAACAACTATAATTTTGATTTAGCATGCAGCAATATCTAGACAATTGCATCGTTATAGAAGTATCTTTGGACTTACGGGTGCTTTATGCCCTTGAGTTCAACTAAAAATTGTATATTTGCATCTTATTTGAAGAAAACAAAGATTATGAGAATTAAATTAATATCAGTAGTGATATTGTTTGTCTTGTTGCTAGGGGCTTGTTCCGCACCTAAAGACGTAGTGTATTTGCAAGGAGTAGATACTTTGACTCCAGAACAGATTAGTCAAATGAATCAAACTTATACGTCTCGTATCAGTAAAGATGATTTACTGGCGATATCTGTTACAGCTCCGGATCCGTCCGTGACGACGCCATTTAATCCCCCTGTTTTTGCGTATGCGCAGCAAGGTGACCAACCTATCGCTGCCTCTCAATCAATGTATACTTACCTTGTTGATTCGGATGGTAATATAAATTTCCCAGTATTAGGGAAGATTCATGTCGCAGGTTTATCAAAACAAGAACTGTGTGATGAGCTACAAAGTAAATTGTCAAAATACATAGAAAACCCATTGGTTAACGTGCAGATTACAAATTATAGAATTACGGTAATGGGAGAGGTAAATCGTCCCGGTACTTTTACTATAAAGAATGATCGAATCTCTATTTTAGATGCGTTTGGGTATGTTGGAGATTTGGCGATTACAGCCAATAGGAAGAATATTTTGCTGATAAGAGATAATGATGGGCAAAAAGAATTTGTTCGTATGGATATAACTGATCCTTCGCTATTTACATCTCCCTATTTTTATTTAAGGCAAAATGACGTTATTTATGTTGAGCCCAATTTGGCAAAGCAGCGTAATTCTCGATTTAGTCAAAGCAAACAGTATAATATAACTGTGTTCTCCTCGATAATTAGTGCGATTTCTGTTATTTCTTCGATGGTGATCACGATTATTAATATTAAGAAGTAATTGTTTAGCTATGGATTCAACAAATATAGGAAATGAGACTATAAGTTTAAAGTCTATTCTAATAGGGTATCTGAGGCACTGGAGATTATTTCTAGGCACTTTTGTTATATCTCTAATACCAGCTGTATTATATTTGATTTATTATCCGACAACTTACGAAGTAATGGCTCGTTTTAAAGTTCAAGATGATACTTCCATGTCCTCAGGAAATATGTCTTTGGGAGATGCGGCAGGTTTGATGAAATCTTTTGGTTTGAATGGAGGAGGTAGTGCGGGTATTGTTATTGATGATGAATTAGCGGTGTTAAAATCTCATACTTTATGGTATGAGGTTGTTTCAAAATTAGGCTTAAATGCAGAGTATGTTGAACCGTTAACTTGGAAATATAAACAGTATGTAAATACCCCTTTTCTGATGGTTGCAGATTCTAGTACATTGAAATCTCAAGAGGAAACAATAGAGTTTTATGTCCGGGAAGATCGTGAGGGAAAAATAAAGATCGAAGGGAAGACAAAAAGTCAGAAGCGGTCTTATGAGTTTTCTTCATTACCTGCGATCGTTGAATTCGGTGATAATCGGTTTGTCCTAAGTTATGGAACTAACCATAAATTGGGAGAAAGCATGAAACTTTATATAACCATGAGGCCGGCTGGTTTTGTTGGAGATGATTTTGCGCAGGATATAGAAATTGAGACTTACTCAGATAATTCAAATGTTATAGAATGTACTTTGAGGGAATATGAGAAAAAACGAGGCATTGACGTTTTAAACGCATTAATGTTTGAATATAATAATCGTGCCGATTCAATAAATAATAAAGAAGCTCGTGCTACAATACAGTTTTTGGATGAGCGAATCAATAAGGTAATATCGGATTTAGCTAATGCTGAACGATCTATAGAGATCTATAAGAAAAATAACCAAATGACTGACTTGACAGCCGATGTGCAATTTTATGTGGATCAAATGAAAGAGATCCAAACGAAAATTGTTGAGATGGAGGCTCAAGGGCATGCTATTAGATTTATGGAAGACTTCGTGCAAAATCCTGCTAATAAGTATAATTTGGTACCCGTATTGATGAATGTCCAAGAAGGAGAGAAAGGCGGTTCCATAACTACTTATAATGAGTTGTTGGTAAATCGTCAGCGAATGTTGCAAAACTCGAAAGAGGACAACCCTTTATTTACTGTGATGGATAAGCAATTAGATCAAATGCGTAAGAGTGTTGCCCTTACGATCAAGAATGCGCAAGAAAGCCTGAATTTGACATTGAAAGATCTCAAGTCTAAGGAGAAGGCTATTTTGGATAAAATGGGTAACGTTCCAACTCAAGAACGAGAATTCATGAATTATAAGCGTGATCAAGAGATTGCTCAAGGTGTTTATTTGATATTATTACAAAAACGAGAAGAGGCATTATTGAAATTAAATAAAAGTATGAATAGGGCATTGATTGTTGATGAGGCATTTGTGAAGAGTACACCCGTGGCCCCTCGTAAACTATATGCTGCTCTCGCCGTGTTTTTATTGACAATTGTGGTTCCTGTCGTATATTTATTCTGTAAAGAGCAACTTATAGAACTAAAAAGAGAATACGATAAAATAAGGAAACAAGCTGGCGTGATATAATGGATACTGATATATATATATGTTCTAAGCCATTGCAATATTTTAATGTAAGAAATATTGGATATGGAAATGCATCTTCAAAAAAGGTTCTAATTATTTTAGGACATTTTAGGGATGCGGAATTGTTCTTTCATCAAGTTAAGACATTTGATGATACATGGAATGATATATTATATTTCAAAGATTTGTTTCATTTGGATTTATATTTGTTTTTTCACCCAGTAAATACGTTGTTCGTAGAGGTAGATGCTTCTTTTGTTTATGGAATATTTTTTAAGCTATCCCGATTTAAACGAATGTATATGTTTGAAGAAGGATTCGGAAGCTACAGAAGAGATCGTTTTGATAATTCAAAAGGCTTGAAGAATATAATAAATAAGCTTACGGGTGTTGGTGACCATATTGGTTTTTCAAAGTTTCTTACGGGGCAGTTTCTTTATTTGCCGGATTTGTATAGGTCTCAGTTCCCAGGATATTCAAAATCTTTGAAATCATTCCAGAAGCCCTTTGTTAAGAGGTTAAGGGAAGAATTACCATTGTTTTTGAATTTTTCTACGGGATATGAAGAATTTTTATCTGTGAAAAATAAATCGGTTGGAATTTATTTAACTAATCATCAAATTAATGTAAACATATTGAAAGCTCTGGATAAAGAGAAAAATGATTTTGATTATGTTTATGTGAAATTGCATCCTCATATAAAAAAAACAGAGGATTTGTATCAATATGGATTAAAAATAGTACAATCAAACATAATGGTTGAGTTTTTAATTCTAATCTTGTTGGATAATGGAAATAAACTTTCTGTTTTTCATGAAAATAGTACATCAGTGATTTGGTTTCAGGATCGTATTATTAATAAAAATATGGGACAACCATTTGAAGAGTATGATATTGTAGCTTCTTATATACAATCGAAGGAGTTATAGAATAGATATAAATAGAAGTAATATGTTAAATGAAAAGTCTGTTTTAATTACTGGAGGAACAGGTTCTTTTGGTAAAAAATTCGTGGAGACAATCCTTCGTGATTATCCTCAAGTGAAAAGAATTGTTATTTATTCACGTGACGAGTTGAAACAGTTTGAGCTGAAGCAAAAATACCCTGCGTCAAAGTATCCTCAATTACGTTTCTTTATTGGAGACGTCCGGGATGGAGAACGTTTGGAACGTGCTTGCGAAGGCATAGATGTAATTATTCATGCTGCGGCTATTAAGCAAGTGGATACGGCCGAATATAATCCGGATGAATGCATAAAGACAAATGTACATGGAGCTCAAAATGTGATTAATGCAGCCTTGCGTACAAAAGTAAAGCATGTTGTGGCTTTATCTACGGATAAGGCTTGTGCTCCGATTAATTTATATGGGGCTACAAAGCTGACTTCTGATAAGTTGTTTGTTGCCGCAAATAATATTAGTGGTCCGCGGGATATCAAGTTTTCAGTGGTCCGTTATGGCAATGTTATGGGATCAAGGGGCTCTGTTATTCCTTTTTTCATTAACAAGAGAGATTCAGGTGCGGTAGAGTTACCTATTACGAATATGAAGATGACTCGTTTCAATATTTCGTTAGAAGCGGGAGTTGCTTTGGTCATGTTCGCTATCGGTCATCATTTAGGAGGTGAGATTTTTATTCCTAAGATTCCATCTTATCGAATAGTGGATGTTGCGAAGGCTATTGCGCCTAACCTTCCATTGGTGGAGGTCGGTATACGCCCCGGGGAAAAATTGCATGAGGAAATGATTACGGTCACGGATGCCATGAATACTATAGATCTAGGTCCTTATTATGCGATCTTGCCCTCTGTTGCGTTTAATCATAAATATGAAGACTATGTAAATCATCATAATGCGGTTAAGGTTCCAGAGGGATTCCATTATAGTTCTGATACGAATACGGAATGGGAGACTGTAGAGTCTATGCGGGAAAAAATAAAGAAATATGTAGATCCTAATTTTGAGATAAAATGATTACTAAACCTATTCCTTATGGACGTCAGCATATTACGGATGAGGATATTCAATGTGTAATAGATGCCTTAAAGTCGGATTATTTAACTCAAGGGCCAAAAATAAAAGAATTTGAGGAGGCTTTTGCCTCTTATGTCGGCTGTAAATATGCTATAGCAGTTAATAATGCTACGGCGGGTCTTCATTTAGCGGCTACGGCACTTGATGTGAATCTGGGTGATAAAGTGATTGTGACTCCTTTGACTTTTGCGGCTAGTGCTAATTGTATTCGCTATCGGGGAGGCGAGGTTGTCTTCTGTGATGTAGAAGAAGATACCTATTTGATGGATATAAAGAAATTAAGCCGTTTATTGTCGCAATCTCCTAAAGGCACTTATAAAGGAATTGTTTTGGTAGATTTTGCGGGTTATCCAGCCAATTTGGAGGCCTTTCGTCAATTGGCGGATGAGTACGGCTTATGGATTATAGAAGATGCTTGTCATGCGCCAGGTGGATATTTTATTGATAGTAAAGGTGAGAAGCAGCTATGTGGCAATGGGAACTTTGCGGATGTTAGTGTTTTTTCGTTTCATCCGGTAAAACATATTGCGACTGGCGAGGGGGGGATGGCTACGACAAATTGTAAGGAATTATATGAAAAACTTTGTCTATACCGTACACACGGCATTACCAAGAACCCGGCACTTTTACACGAGAACCATGGTGGCTGGTATTATGAGATGCAGGAGCTTGGATATAATTATCGAATTACTGATTTTCAGGCAGCTTTAGGGATATCTCAATTGAAAAGAGCCGATATGGGATTAGCACGGCGGCAAGAGATTGCCCGGCGATATAGGGAAGGTCTTTCCGATCTGAAGGGGGTTAAGCTTCCTTTTGTATCGGATCAGGTCTTTCATGCCTATCATTTATTTATAATCCAAGTGGAGGACAGATTAGGATTATATGATTATTTGCATAAAAGTAATATTTATGCGCAAGTTCATTATGTTCCTTTGCATCTGACCCCTTATTATAAGCAATTAGGAAATAAAGAAGGCGATCAACCTGTAATGGAGGAATACTATAAGCATTGTTTGAGTCTGCCGATGTATCCGACATTGACGGATGAAGAACAGGAATATGTAATTGTGAAGATCAAAGAATTCCTTTCTTAAAAAGAAATTGTAAGATGAACCAAAAAAATCCTGCGGTAAGTATTGTTATCCCAGTATTTAACGTGGAAAAATACATTGGGAAATGTTTGGATTCATTGATATCCCAAACATTGCATAACATTGAGATTATCTGTGTGAATGATTGTTCTACTGATAAATCATTAGATATACTTCGGGATTATGAGGCAAAGGATAATCGTATTGTTGTTATTGATTTACCTCGGAATATAAAACAAGGGGGAGCCCGTAATGCCGGGATAAAAAAAGCGAGGGCTCCTTTCCTTGGTTTTGTTGATAGTGACGATTGGGTTTCTCTTGATATGTATGAAAATCTCTATACATTAGCGGTTACGCATGATGCGGAAATGGTTTGTGGTGACTATTTTCAGTATTATAGTGAACAAGATATTCGTTTACGGATTAACTGTAAGCCTGAATGGTTTTCATTGCCTGAACATGAGAGAAATAAGCGTTTTATTGAAGGTGAATGTCGGATTTGGACTAATATAATCAAAAAAGAAGTCTTTATCAGAAATAAAATAGAATTTCCTGAGGAGTTATTCTATGAAGATAATGCGATTGTAACTGCTCTATATTTGAGCGCGAGAAAGATCGTGAAGGATACCCATCCTTATTATTATTATCGTTGTAATAATATTTCTACGACTCGGAGTATTAATAACTATCGCTTTTTTGACCGTTTGAAGACTTCTAAAATGTTTTTGGATAATATGCGTAGATTAGGTATCTATGAGATATATCCGGAAGAAGTAGAGTTTCGATTTACTGAGCTTTTTTATGTAAACTCAATTCTAGGTGCCATATCACAGTTTGATCCTCCTGAGAAAAAGTATGTGAATCAAATCAAGCGGGAGATGGAAGAGATATTTCCTTGTTTCATGAAGAATAGTTATTACAAGACAAAAGTTCCATTGAAACTTCGTATATTGCTTCGTGCTATTTATTTTCAGACTGATTTGGGCATAAGCTTGTATCAGATTTTGGTTAAATTAAGATCATAAAAATAACGAAAAAATGAAATGTTTGGCAATAATACCAGCACGAGGAGGTAGTAAACGGATTCCTCATAAAAATATAAAACCTTTTTTGGGCAGACCGATAATAGCATATTCAATAGAGGCCGCTCTTGGTACCGGACTGTTTGAGGAGGTGATGGTTTCGACGGATGATGTGGAAATCGCCGAGATAGCCCGTCAAGAAGGGGCTTCTGTCCCTTTTCTGCGTTCTACGGAAAATGCTAATGACTATGCTACATTGGCGGATGTATTGGTCGAGGTTGTCAATGCCTATAAAGGGAGAGGGTATGAGTTTGACTTGATCTGTTGTTTGCTTCCAACAGCCCCATTGATTTCTTCCGAGGATGTTCGTTCTGCTTATGATCAGTTAGTTATGTCTACCTTTGATTCTATCTGTCCGGTGGTCGCTTTCTCATATCCGATACTGCGTTCTTTATCGATAGATGAAAAAGGAAATTTAAACATGAATTGGCCAGAGTATAGATTTAGCCGGAGTCAAGATTTGCGCCCCGCCTATCATGATAGTGGTACGTTTTATTGGATAAAGACCTCTTCTCTATTAAAAGATAAAAAATTGCTAAGTGAGAATGGCACGGCGATTGTTCTGGATGAGTTTCGTGTACAAGATATTGATACGGATACAGATTGGGCTTTAGCGGAGATGAAATATAAACTACTTCATATGAGTTGATATGAGAGTTCTGATTTTAACTGAGGGATATTCGCACACAGGCTATGGGCATATTTCCCGTTGTACGGCTATTGCCCAAGTATTTCGGGAGAGAAACGCAAATGTAACCTTTATTGTGAATGGGGATGAGAGTGTAAAAAATTTAGTACAATCTTATCCTCTGTTTGTCTTTAATTGGTTGGAGAACACGGAACGTTTGCTTGAGTATCTATCTCAAGATGACATAATAGTTATTGATTCCTATTTGGCAGGAAAAGGACTTTATACCGAAATAAGACAGCGGGTAAAGGTTGCTGCTTATTTAGATGATTTTAATCGTTTGGAATATCCGGAGGGAATCATCATAAATGGGACAGTCGGTGCGGAATTGATTCCCTATAAACGGAATCTTGGACAACGTTATTTGTTAGGAAAGGATTATGTGATTTTACGTGAGGTATTTAAAAACTTATGTGGTCATAGAGAAATCCGGGAGAAAATAAAGACTGTCCTAATTACTTTCGGAGGTAGTGATCCTTTAAATCTAACGCCAAAAATTTTGGAGAAGTTGACGAATTGCTATGCTAATTTGAGGAAAATCGTTATCTTAGGGCCAGTATTTTCTCATAAGGCAGAAATAGAGAGGATGGCGGATGATAATACGGTTATATACCGTAATGTAGAGGCTGAAGTGATGAGAGATTTGATGTTAGCTGCGGATCTTGCGATCTCTGCGGCTGGACAGACGATAAACGAATTGGCGATAACAGGTCTGCCATCCGTTATCTTTAAGGTGGCTGAAAACCAAGGTAACAATATTGCGGGGTGGAAGAATATTGGCTTTGTCGATGAATTTATTGATGCCACAAAAGATTGGCATATAGATGATCTGGATAAGATTATATTAAAATTTGAGAACTCCGAATATCGGCGGGAGATTTTTTGTCGGGGGATAAGTCAAATCGATGGAAAAGGGGCTCATCGGATTATGAAAGCTGTAACCCGGATGTTTTATGAGATGAATATGGATATGAGATTGGCTAAAGAAGAAGACTTACTACCTCTGTTCGAGCTTACGAATGATCGGATGGTACGGCAAAATTCTTTTTCGACCCATGCTATATCATTGGATGAACATAGAAATTGGTTTTATGCGACCTTAAAGAATAGAGCGAGAAGACTATTTGTCTTTTACGAGAAAGAGAAATTAATTGGACAAGTCCGTTTCGATATTGAGGAAAATAACAGTGCGGTGATTAGTATAAGTATTGGAGCTAACTACAGAGGATTTGGACTTGCTCCTTGCTTATTGGAAAAGGCTTTGAGACATTTCCATGACCGTGAAAGGCAAATAAGTAAGATTTACGCATATGTGAAAACCGAGAATATGGCTTCAAGATATGCGTTTATTCGTGCTGGTTTTAAGGATTGTGTTAGTGATAATAAACATGCGTTGAAGTATTGTTATGTGTATGGAAACTAATTTATTCGAATATTTTGGTCTTGATCGGGAAGATTCCGATCGGGTATTTATTATAGCGGAAATGTCTGCGAATCATAATCATGATTTCAACATCGCCGTAGAGACCGTGAAAGCAGCCAAGGCTGCTGGTGCGGATGCCATCAAATTGCAAACCTATACGGCGGATACTCTTACATTAGATTGTGATAATGCTTATTTTCAAATAAAGCAAGATACTTTATGGGATGGAACCACATTGTATAAATTATATCAGAACGCCTTTACTCCTTGGAAATGGCAACCTGAATTAAAACGTATTGCGGAAGAGGAAGGTCTGATTTGTTTCTCATCTCCATTTGACAAAACATCTGTGGATTTCTTGGAGGCTATGGATGTTCCGGCATATAAGATCGCTAGCTTTGAGATTACGGATATTCCTTTGATCGAGTATGTGGCCTCAAAGATGAAACCAGTCATAATATCAACGGGAATAGCTACTTATGAGGATATTGAGGGGGCGATAGCCGCTTGCAAAAGAGTCGGTAATGATCAGATTGCCTTATTGAAATGTACATCTTCTTATCCGGCTCCTGTGGCGCTTGCGAACTTAAGGACGATTCCCGATATGAGAGAGCGTTTCAAACTTCCTGTAGGACTTTCAGATCATACGATGTCTAGTTCGGTGGCGATAGCCTCGGTTGCGTTGGGTGCTCGAATTCTCGAGAAGCATTTTATTTTGGATCGGGGTATTGGAGGACCGGATGCGGCCTTTTCTATGAATAAGGAGGAGTTCTCCGAAATGGTTCGATGTGTAAGAGAAGTCGAGATGGCATTGGGAAAGCCAACCTATGAGTTGACTGAAAAGGTGAGGAATAACAGGAAATTTGCCCGTTCCTTATTTGTCGCTCAAGATATGTATGCTGGTGATACAGTAACAGAAGAAAATGTTCGTTCTGTTAGACCCTCTGATGGTCTATCGCCTAAGTATTTACCGGATATATTGGGCAAAAAGGTGAAATGTGATATAAAAAAAGGAGAACCTTTCAAGCGGGAGTATTTATCAGATGATTAACTAAAGTTAAAATATATGCTTTATGAAACACCATCTACTTTTATTTATTATGGTATTTTTATTTCCTTTTATGGCTTGTGGTGATGATGAGCTAAAGGAAATATATAACCCGAATTTGCTTCGCAGTACGTCTATTGACGATAGTAGCCTACATTTGGCTTTTCCTGCCATTGCGGGGAATAAGGATCGAAGTAAGATTATCGTGGTTTATAGAGAAGGTTCGAGCCACGTTAGTTTTGATAGTAAGTTAATACAGATGGAGAGTTTCGATAAAGGAAAAACATGGGTTAACAGGAAGGTTATATTTGCTCCAGTTAAAGGGCATGACGTGAGGGATCCTCAGCTTTTAGTATTACCTAATAACGGTATACTTTGCCGTTTCTTTGAAAGAGAATCGGAGACGGAATCCATTGTGAAAAGCATTTGTTCGGAGAATTGGGGTATTTTCTATGGATCGCCTGTTTTATTTCCTTTTCCAAAAGACGAGACATTTGCGGCAGCCCGTGGGAATATGGTTATAATAGATGATGTAATTTATGCGGTATGTTATAATCGATGGGCTGTTACATGGTTGGAAAAATCGGAAGACTTTGGGAGGAGTTGGGAGGTTGTATCTTGGTTAGATGAGCGTCTGTGGACAAATCAAATAGAATGTGGACGTATTAATGAGGCCTCGCTGGGGTATTATGATGGGAAAATGTACGTCGTGGGTCGTCAACAGTCAGAGAATGGAGACAATCGTCTTGAGATTGGAGTTAGTGAGGATTTAGGGGTGACTTGGACATGGAGTTTTTTACCGATAGAAGGGCATGCTCCTTCTTTAACTCCTTATAAGGATGCTTTTATACTAACTTACCGGAATGTTAAGGACTCCAATCGTGGTAAATATAGTTTTGATACGGTACTTCTTAAAGATGGGAAGTTGGCTAGTAATCCTGCTAGTCTTTTTGAAAGCGATAATTTTGATGTTGGCTACGGAGATGTTCTTACTTTACCAAATAGTTTCTTGGTTTGCTGTTATCAACCGGGCTCTATCCGTTGTTATGAACTGAAATATGATGTTTTCAATTATAGATGATATGGATAGGAGAGAAAGGGATTATTCGATTGATTTTGTGAAGGGAGTTGCCATTCTCTTTGTGATATTGTTGCACAATATGCCAAATGAATCTATTTACTCAATTGCTTACATTGGGCAGGCTGTTCCTTTATTTTTATTGGTGTCATCTTATTTGACTTATGGTGGTTTTCAGCGAAAAGGTTTCAACGGTTATTTCTCTGCTAGGAATGTGAAGAAGATGTTAGATCGTGTTTCTCTCCCATTCTTTCTCTTAATTTTTTCTCAATGTGCAATCTTTTATCTTCTTAAAGGTGGAGTAGATTGGCAGCGGCTTTATATGCAAGGTGGCTTTGGTCCAGGATCCTATTATCCATGGATCTATTTACAGTGTTGGCTGATATTACCTTTTGTTATTTTTCTGGTTAATTGTCTTTCTTTTAGGAGGTCTTTTGTGTTATTTGTTGGGATTTGTGCTTTGGGTGTATAGACTTCTTTTTTATCGATATTTATTTCTTTTGTATTTAGGCTGTGTTATTTTGAAGTTTAAAATAAAGTTGAACGTTTGGGTTTGTGGATTAGCTCTTATAGCCTTGTTCTTGGCTATTTTAGAGATATATACTTCTGTAGATTTGATGCCATATCTTACGAACCAATGGAAAGGATATCATTGGGTTGATTATTTTTATACTTTATTTGTGTTTTTCTTGCTGGTGAAACTATATAATTATATAATGAAGTCACGACTATCTGTTTTCTTTGTAAAATTGGGTAATTACTCATATGAAGTGTTTCTTTTCCAGATGTTGGTGTTTAGTTTGATTAGTGAGAAAAGATTTTTCTTTATCGAGAATGAGGTGTTTAGAAACATAGTATATGTGTTGACAACTATTGTGTTTTCTATTGTTCCTGTACTTGTTTATAAGGAGTACATAAAGAAATTGTATGTTAGATGATCAAATTGTAGAAAATGAAAATAATTATTAAAATGATGTGCTTATTCTTCTTGTTGGCATGTACTAAAGATGAAATGAATACATTTGAAGGAGCGATTCCTTTTTATAAGGAAGGTATATCCAATTTAAGATCGGATATATTAGATAAAAAGGATGGTGTTCAAAATAGTCTGTTTACTTTTATCTCAAACGTTTATACGGATGAACTATCCCAAGAAGTAATTATTCGTATATTATCAGATGATATAGATTTATCGGTAGGAAAAGATTTAGGATTTATGAATATTTATAAGGAACGAGTGGATATTTATAAATCCAATAAGGATTATCAAGCTGCCTTAAATGAGTCTCTTCCTTTGTCCTTTACACTTAATAAGGATATGTTATATTCGATAGGTTTTGATAAAAGGGAAGATAGTGTTTCTTTTTTTATAAGGGAGATAGAGGCTGACAAAAACGTACTAAAGGAATTTAAGCGGACTTATTCTGCGCAAAAGGATCCTTATCAACTTTTGATGTGGGGGAAACCTTTCTTTGCGGTGAGGCGTGGTGAAGTAAAGCTCTTAGATTCATGGATAACAGCTCCTTTTCATAACCCTGTATTGAGTATTTTTGGAGACTCTTTTGTAGAGGGGACAATGTTACTTATTAATGGTATAGATCGAAAATATCGTTGGAGTTCGATGCTTACTTCTGTATTGGGAAAAGAACGATGTTTGATAGATGGTAAAGGAGGAGAGATGATGTCTGATGAATTTATTAATCGATTTAAGATAGAAAATTCTTGGTATAAAACTAAGTACGTTATTTTAGCCTTAGGTACAAATAATTACCTTGATGTTGAGAAATATAAGAAATATATGTTACAAGCTATATCTATTTTAAGAAATAATGGACAAATCCCGGTTTTACTCACAGTCACTCCTCGTAAGGATCGTGACTATGAGCCTGTTAAACTAATAAATGACTGGATTAAAAGTATGAATATTAAATATATAGATATGCATGAGGCTGTGACAAAAGAAAATGATCCAACCCAATGGAGAGATGGTTATTTATTTTATGACGGTATACATCCAACTCCGAATGGATATAAAGCAATGTATGAGCAAGTCTTGAAGGATTTACCAGAAATCTTTAAAGAAGATCATTTAAGTATGTCATACCAAAATTCATAACTCCTTATTATATTGGGGATATAACAACTTACTAAAAAAGAGCCATTCATGGTTAGTACATCTGCATATCCTATGTCCATGTCCATATTACTATATAAAGTAACAGGGGTAGAAGCTATTTGGCCATTTTTCCAAAAAGCGAGATCTAAAGAATAGCCAGAAGCTGTAACATTTGCTTTATTCTTTTTGACATGATACAGATTTACTTCAC